>SSTA01000057.1 GCA_009469685.1 Azonexaceae bacterium
GTTCTTGGCGCCGGCAAGGGCTCCCCGTCCCTGCTCCACCAGCCAGTCCCGCAAACCGCCGACCGTGGCGACGTCGGCCGGCAGGTCGACGGTTTCGCCCGCCCGACCCAGAGCCTCCTTGAGGCCCGCAAAATAAAGCACTTGCACACTCATCCCAGCAATTCCACAAAAGGTACGAAACGGACGCCATCGCCACGGGAAACGGCCTGCCCGGGCGGGTTGAATACCAATCCCTCTCCCCAGCACAGCGAGGTCACCACGTGAGCGCCTTGATTGGGATAGAGTTCGACGCCGCCCGAATCGTTCAGCCTGCCCCGCAGAAATTCGGCCCGGGCGTCGGGCTTCTTCCAGTCGAAATCGGCCCGCAACGCGAAGGCCCGCGGGGTCACGTCGCGCAGCCCCTGCAGACGCAGGATGAAGGGCCGCACCACGACCAGGAAGGTCACGATGGCCGACACGGGATTCCCCGGCAGGCCGAGGAACCAGGCCTCGCCCCCTTCCTTGCGCACGGCGCCAAAGGCCAGCGGCTTGCCGGGCTTGATGGCGATCTTCCATAAATCCAGGTGCCCCTCGGCCTCGACCGCGGGCTTGACGTGGTCTTCTTCCCCCACCGAGACGCCGCCGCTGGTGACGATGAGGTCGTTGTCCGCCGCAGCCCGCCGCAGGGCGTCGCGGGTAGCGTCCAGCCGGTCCGGAACCTGTCCGAGATCGCGGACTTCGCACCCCAGGCCTTCCAGCAGCGCCCGCAGCGCATAGCGGTTGGAGTTGTAGATGGCGCCCGGCGGCAAGGGCTCGCCCGGCTGCACCAGTTCGTCGCCGGTGAAGAAGACGCCGACGCGCAGGCGGCGATAGACCGGCAGTTCCGGCAAACCGGCCGAAGCGGCCAGAGCGATGTCCTGGGGCCGCAGGCGGATGCCGGCGGCAAGGATTTCGGCACCCTGGGCGATGTCGTCGCCGGCGCGGCGAATATTCTGGCCGGGAGTCGGCACTTGATTGACCACCACGCTCCCCTCACCGGCCTCGCACAGTTCCTGCATCACCACGGCGTCCGCCCCGGCGGGAATCGGCGCTCCGGTGAAGATGCGCGCCGCGGTACCGGGCAGGAGCGGTGCCCCGGCCGTTCCGGCGGGAATGCGCTGACTGACCGGCAGGCGCGTTCCGGCGACGGCCACGTCGGCCACCCGGACTGCGTAGCCGTCCATGCCGGAATTGTCCTCCGGCGGTGCCGCCACCGGAGAATACTGGGCTGCCGCCAGCACCCGGCCGGCGGCAGCGGTCAGGGGCAGACTGCGGGTCTCGGCCACCGGACGGGCGGCAGCGAGGAGTTTGCCGAGGGCTTCTTCAAAAGTGAGCATGGTTCAGAGCTTGAGGGTGTCGACGATGAAGGCGGCGACCGCCTCCGGGTCATTGAGGGGGAGTTGGGGAAGGACCGTATCCACCGGGCCGTCGCAGGCCACCGCCACCACGTCCGGCCAATCCGGGTAGAGGGGCGGCTTGCCATGGGCTGGACGATAGACCTCGACCTTGGGGATCGGTTCGCGCTTGAAGCCTTCCACCAGGACGAGATCGCAGGGTTCGAGACGGGCCAGGAGGTCGTCGAGGCCGGGTTCGGGGGCGTCGCGCAATTCCTTCATCAATGCCCAGCGCACGCCGCAGGCGAGCATGACCTCGTGGGCGCCCGCTTCCCGATGGCGATAGGAATCCTTGCCCGGCCGGTCGATGTCGAAGCCGTGGTGGGTGTGCTTGATGACGGAAACCTTCAATCCCCGTGCCGTCAGCCGGGGAATGAGTCTTTCCAGCAGGGTCGTCTTGCCGGAGCCGGAATAGCCGGCGATGCCGAAAACTTTCATGGGTCGATTGTACTGGGACAAGGTACGGAAACCACCGCGGCAAAGCCGCCGCCAGGGGTACGGAAATTGGTGGTCTGTCCCTGGTAGAGCCGGGCCGCCACCAGTTGGACCTGCCCGCGATAGACGTAGGCGCGCAGATCGAGTTTCATGTCCTGGTGCCCGGCATCGACCTGAACCCGCCGCTCCGACGGTGGAACGATGGCCTGGGCGATGTAGTCCCCGGCGAGGATGTCGTCGAACACCCGCCGGGTCAATTTGTCGCCGCGGTAGGCAGCGCGGCTGCCGAACCCGGTTGCCGGCTTGAAGAACCAGCGGCGGCGTTCGCTCCAGAAGCGTTCCGCCCCATCCGGGGTGACCGGCACCGTGGCGGGAATCCCGGCTTGCAGGGTCTCCCGCGTGGGCTCGGGAACTCCCATTGCCTCGAGAGCAGGGGGGTCGGAGAGCAGAACGAGATTGCGCTTGTCCGCATACAGCGCGTGGGCGCGGGGATGGGGTGTGAGGACCACGGCGTCGGCCAGGTAGGCTTCCCGCAGGGCCGCATGCCGGGGCGCGTCGAGGTAGAAATCGGTCAGGCGGTTGTAGACAAGATCCACCGGGGCGCCCGAGTGATTGAGGCTGCGCCCGTCCCAGGAGAGCTCGGCGGGATCGGCGATCACGGCCTCGCATCCCGCCTCCTGGAAGAGGCGCCGAAACAGCTCGAATTCGGGCGCCAGATATTGCTCCCCGGGTGCTTCGTCCACGATGGCGATGCGCCGCAGGGGAGCACTTCCCCGCTGCAGGGCCCACTCCTCGCGGAACATGGCGAGGAAAGCCGCCTCGACCGCGGCGGTCTGCGGCAGGAGCGCGGCCACCGGGCCGCAGCAGACCCGCTGGGCACCGGCCAGGCGGGTATTGAGCAAGCCGCCGCCGGCATTGGTGTTGATTTCGATCAGGCGAGGGCCGGCGGCGTCGAGATGGAAGTCGTAGCCCAGAAAAACCCCCGGATTGGCCACCGGCTTTCCGGCACTGGCCGGTGCGCGCGCCAGGACAAGCGCCTGGTAGGCCGGCAAGCCGACGACCGACTCGATCGCCGTCACCAATTCGGCGATGCGTTGCAGGCTGCGCTCGCCGACGAAGACGACGGTATCGGAAAAGAGGGAGGGGCGGCTTGCCCGCAATTCGGCATAGTCGATCCCGCCCGCCGCCAGCGCGGCGCCGAGCGCCTCCCGATCGACCGA
>SSTA01000058.1 GCA_009469685.1 Azonexaceae bacterium
AAGGTTGCGGCAACCCGCAATCTGATCGAGATGCGCCGGTTGGCGGAAAAATACCGTACCGTCCTCGTCGAGGCGGGTCGCAAGCGCCGGGCCCTGGCCTTCTGGGAACAGATCGAGCCCCTGCTGCCCCGGGACTGACCATCTTCTCTTGTCCGCGTGAGTGGCGAAGAGTTTTCTGAAGCAGGAATAAAAAAACGGCGCGAATCGCTTCGCGCCGTTTTCGCTTGATGCTGGCCCGCGATCAGGCGGTTTCTTCCTTGCCGCCGACGAAGAAGCTGGCGACGTAGACCAGGAGGCCGACCAGGAAGGCGACTCCAGTCCATTCCCGCATCCAGTAGAAGAGGGCGATCTTCTCCTGGGCCACCATGAAGGGCAGCGGCGTGTCCGAGGCGCGCTGCAGCCAGACCTGCAAAATGCCGGCTGCGGTGAGGAACAGCGTGATGAAGACGATGGCCACAGTCATCAGCCAGAAGCTCCACATCTCCAGGACCTGGGACCTGTTGCTGTTGGCAGCACGGCCGCGCAGGATGGGCATGGCGTAGGAGATGATGGTCAGGTTCACCATCACGTAGGCACCGTAGAAGGCCATGTGACCGTGGGCAGCGGTGATCTGGGTGCCGTGGGTGTAATAGTTGACCGGAGCCAGAGTGTGCAGGAAGCCCCAGATGCCGGCGCCCAGGAAGGCCATGACGCCGGTGCCCAGTGCCCACAGCACGGCAGCCTTGTTGGGATGCTCGCGGCGGCGACGGTTCACCATGTTGAAGGCGAAGACGGTCATGGCGAAGAAGGGGATAGGCTCCAGAGCGGAGAAGATGGAACCCCACCACTGCCAGTATTCCGGCGTGCCGATCCAGTAGTAGTGGTGACCGGTACCGATGATGCCGGTAATCAGCGTCAGGGTGACGATCACATACAGCCACTTCTCGATCACTTCCCGGTCGACGCCGGTGGTCTTGATCAGCACGAAGGCCAGGAAGGCACCGAGGATCAGTTCCCACACGCCCTCAACCCACAGGTGCACCGTCCACCACCAGAAGAACTTGTCGAGGACGACGTTCGCCGGGTTGTAGAAGGAGAACAGGAAGAAGACCGCGAGCCCCCACAAGCCCAGCAGCAGCACGATGGAGATCGAGGTCTTCTTGCCCTTCAGCACCGTGAGGGTGATGTTGAACAGGAAGGCCAGGGCGACCACCACGATGCCCAGCTTGGTCGGCAGCGGCTGTTCCAGGAACTCCCGCCCCATGGTCTCGAGGATGTTGTTGCCGGTCATCTCGGCCAGGGTGGCGTAGGGAACCGTCAGGTAGCCGACTACGGTCAGGCCCGCTGCAACGAGGAATATCCAGAACATGGCCAGCGCCAGTTTCGGACTGGCCAGTTCGGTTTCCGCCTCTTCGGGGATGATGTAGTAAGCCCCGCCCATGAAGCCCATGAGCAGCCAGACGATGAGCGAGTTGGTGTGGACCATGCGGGCCACGTTGAAGGGAATGGCCGGGAACAGGAAGTCACCGATGACGTACTGCAGACCCAAAACCAGGCCAAACAGGATCTGGGCGACGAAGAGGGCGATGGCCGCGATGAAATAAGGTTTGGCGACCGCTTGAGATTTGTATTGCATATTCAGTTCTCCTCTCGATCAGCCCTGGACGTTGGGCGGCCAGTTGGCATCGTTGATCGAATTGACGTGCTTCAGGAAGGCCACGATGGCATCCAGCTGGGCGTCGGTGAAGTTGAACTGCGGCATGCTGCGCCGGCCTTCGATCCCCTCCTTGGGACGACTCTTGATGAAGGCCTTGGTGCCTTCCTCGCCGTAGCGTGCGACGACATTGCCCAATTCCGGCGCGAAGTAGGCGCCTTCGCCCATCAGGGTGTGGCAGCCGATGCAGTTGTGGGTCTCCCACAGCTTCTTGCCCTCGGCGATTTGCGGGGTGATGTTCTGCCGCATGTCGCGCTTGGGAAGCTGGGAGTGCGTGTCGAAGGAAAGCGCAAGGAACAGGAGGAAAAAGAAGACGGTCCCCCCGTAGAAAATATTGCGCGCCATCGATTTAGTGAAAGCGCCACTCATTATGTATCCCCCTTTCGGAAATTGTTTGGCGCTGCGATGGTAGTTCCCGCGCCGACCGGGGGGCTTTGATGTCTGCTAAAGATTGCGGCGAGGAAATGCCCGGATGGCTTTGTTTACTGCAATAAAAGCTCCGGCGGATCAGGAGGTTGTGACCCCTCGATCAGTCTTCGCCCCGCTTGAGGGCCATGCGTGCCCGGCGGCGCAGTGCTTTGTTACTTGGCCCATGCGGACCGGCCTTGCGGCCCGCGGCGGCCAGCGCCAGCAAATTGCGGGGTTTGGCCGGGCGCGGAGAGTGTTTGCGGCGCTTCACGAGGGATCCGGACGGCGGCCCAGGTCGTAGCGGATCGACAGCTCGCCGTCCGGCCCCTGATCTGGGGACCAGCCGCCGCCGAGGGCCTTGAAAAGGTCGGCGAGGGCGCTGCGTCGCCCCCGCTCGGCGTCGATGCGGGCGAGCTCGGCGGCCAGCAGATTGCGTTCGACGTCGAGGACTTCGAGCCGGCTGGCAATACCGGCGTCGAAGCGCTTCTGGACTGCGACCAGGGCGTGCTCCAGGGCCGCGGCCCGGGTGGTCTCGGCGGCCAGGGCCTCCCGGGAGGCAGTTTGGGAGGCGAGCGCATCCCGCACATCCTTGAACGCCGAGGCGACGGCTTGGCGATAGCGCGCGAGCGCCTGATCGCGGCGGGCTTCGGCGGCATCGACCCCAAACCCGACCCGGCCGGCGTTCCAGATCGGCTGAGTGAGCGCGGCGGCAAAGGAGAAGATGCCGGCCGGGCCGCTGAACAGCCGCGAGAAGGCGACACTCTCGCTGCCCGCGTAGGCGGTCAGGGAAACGCTCGGGAAGTATCCCGCCCGGGCGACCCCGATCCGGGCATTCGCCGCGACCAGGGCCTCTTCGGCCTCGCGCAGGTCGGGGCGGCGGAGCAGCAGGTCCGAGGGCAGGCCGGAGGGGATGACCATTTCCGGCAGGCGGGCCGGGGCGCCCCGTTCCAGAATGCCCGCCGTCACTTCCCGCGGGGATCGCCCGAGAAGCAGGGCCAGGGTGGTCTCGGCGCGCTCCCGTTCGCCCACCAGGGAGGCCAATTGGGCTCGGGCGTAAGCTTCTTCTGCTTCGCTCTGGCGGAGGTCGTACTCGGATTGAAGACCCGCATCCATTCGGCGGCGTTGGAGCTCCAGCGTTTCGCCGCGGGTGGCGGCAGTACGGCGGGCCACCGCCTCCTGGGCGGTCGCCGCGAGGAGGGCAAAATACTGCCGGGCGACGTCTGCCGTGAGGGAGAGGCGGACGGCGCTTTGCGCCGCCTCGCTGGCCAGCAGATCGGCCCGGGCGGCCTCGTCGGCACGCCGGTAACGGCCCCAGAGATCCACTTCGTAGCTCGCTTCCAGGGTGGCCCGATGGGTGGTCTGGGTCAGGGGCTGCCCCGAAGGCAACGGGAAGCTGCCCAACTGGGAACTCTTGTTGCGATCCCGAGAGGCTTGAGCCCAGACCGACGGCAGCCGGGCAGCGGCGGCCACGCCGGCGTTGGCCCGGGCTTCGGCTACCCGGGCGGCGGCCATGGCGAGGTCGGCGTTGCTGGCCAGCGCCTCGTCCATCAGGCGGTCGAGGATGGGGTCCTGGTAAAGGGTCCACCAGCGCTCTCCCAGGGAGGCGGCCGCGGTGGCCTCGCCGGCCGGCTTGGTCCAGGCGGTCGGGAGGTCAAGGGAAGGACGCAGGTAATCCGGGCCGACACTGCAGCCGCCGAGCAGCAGTCCGGAGAAGGCCATCGCGAGGGCAGCACGCCTGGCGCTGGTCGTTGGGAGCGGCGGCGTCGCCAGGTCGATGGGCAAGACGTGCTTACTCATGGCGGTCTCCTTCGTGGTCGCGGGCGGCGCGTTCGAGGAGTTTGCGGTGGTAGGCCTCATGGGTGGCGCGAACCTCGGCGAAGAGATCGTCGGTGCTGCGGGATTCCGACAGCTTGCGGTCGGCGATCAGGCGGTAGAAGAGGGGGACGAAGAATACGGCGAGGAAAGTGGCCGCCAGCATGCCGCCCATGACCCCGGTGCCCACCGCCTGCCGCGCCCCGGCCCCGGCGCCATGGGAGATGGCGAGGGGCAGCACGCCGAGGATGAAGGCCAGCGAAGTCATCAGGATGGGCCGGAAGCGGAGACGCGCAGCCTCGATCGCCGCTGCCGCCGCGCTCATGCCCTCCTGGTGCTTGTAGATGGCGAATTCGACGATCAGGATGGCATTCTTGGCGGCGAGGCCCAGGAGGGTGACCAGACCGATCTGGAAATAAACGTCGTTGCTCATGCCTCGTAACCAGACCGCCGCCAGGGCGCCGAAGGTGCCGAAGGGCAGGGCGAGCAAGACGGCCAGCGGCAGGGACCAGCGCTCGTATTGGGCGGCGAGGATAAGGAAGACCATGAGGGCGCCCAGGGCCAGGGCGTAGCCGGACGAGCCGCTGGATTTCTTCTCCTGGAAGGAAGCACCGCCCCAGTCGTAGCTGAATTCCGGGGGTAGCGTCTCCTTCGCCGCCTTTTCCACGGCGGCGATGGCCTGACCGGAGGAAACCCCCGGAGCGCCGGCGCCGATGATCTTCACCGAAGGGAGGTTGTTGAAACGCTCCAGGGTTTCCGGTCCGGTGGTCTGGCGGATCTGGGCGAGAGCCGAGAGGGGCACCATCTCACCCCGTTCGGAGCGGATGTAGATGCCGCCCATGTCCTCGGGCCGGGAGCGGAAGGCCGGCTCCGCCGACATCAGCACCTGCCAGGTGCGGCCGTACTTGTTGAAGTCATTGACGTAGTAGGTGCCCAGGGTCGCCGCCAGGGTGTCGAAGACGCCGTCGATGGGGACACCCAGGGTCTTGGCCTTCTCCCGGTCGAGATCCACGCTGAGCTGCGGCACATTGGCCCGCCACAGGGAAGAAACCATGACGAAGTGGGGATCCTGTTGCAGTTTCCCGATCAATTGCTGGCTCATGGCGGCGAGTTGGGCTGAGCCTCCCTCGCCGCGATTCTGCAGGTAGAACTCGAAGCCGCCGGAGTTGCCGAGGCCGAAGATAGCCGGCGGACCGAAGGCCAGGACCAGGGCCTCCTTGATGTGGGCGGTCTTCATGAATACCTCGCCGACCAGCGCATTGGCGGGCACATGGCGTTCGTCCCAGTGCTTGAGTACGACGAAGAAGGTGGCGGCGTTGTTTTTGAAGCTGCCACCGATGAAGTCGAAACCGGTGAATACCACCGTCCGGTCGACGTTGGGATTCTCGCGGATGATGGCGTCCACCTGCTTGACGATGCGGTCGGTGCGCTCCAGGGAGGCGCCGTCGGGCAGATACACGGCGGTGATGTAGTAACCCTGATCCTCGTCGGGTACCAGGCTACCCGGGGTAAGTTTCCAGAGGCCGGCGGCGAGGACGACCATGCCGGTGAACAGAATCAGCCCGAGGCCGCCGCGGCGGATGAGCCAAGCCACGCCGCCGGTGTAGCGCCCGGTAAAGCGGGTGAATCCGCGATTGAAGGCGGCGAAGAACCGGTTTTCGACCTTGTGCTCACGTTTGAGGATGAGGACGCACAGGGAGGGGGTCAGCGTCAGGGCGACGATGGCCGAGATGACCACGGCAATGGAAAGCGTAACCGCGAATTGTCGGTACAGTTCCCCGGTCAGACCGCCGAGGAAAGCGATGGGTACGAACACCGCGCACAGGACCAGGGCGATGGCGATCACCGGCGAGGTCACTTCGCTCATGGCCTGGATGGCCGCCGCGTGGGCGGGAATGCCCTCCTCGTGCATGATCCGCTCGACGTTCTCCAGCACCACGATGGCGTCGTCCACCACGATCCCGATGGCCAGCACCATGCCGAAGAGGGTAAGCGTATTGATCGAATAGCCGAGCAGGAGCAGCCCGGCGAAGGTGCCGATCAGGGAGACCGGTACGGCCAGGGTCGGAATCAGTGTCGCCCGCCAGTTCTGGAGAAAGACATAGACCACCAGGAAGACCAGTACCATGGCCTCGGCCAGGGTCTTCAACACCTCGCGGATGGAGACATGGACGAAGTCCGTGGTGTCGTAGGGCACATCCACGGTGAGGCCGTCGGGAAACCGGGTGGACAGCTCGGCCAGCGTCTTCTTCACGTCCGCCGCCACGTCCAGGGCATTGGCGCCGGGCTTCAGAAAGATGCCTACCAGGGTGGCCGGCTTGCCGCTCTGGCGGCCGATGAAGTCGTAGTCCTTGGAACCCAGTTCGACCCGGGCCAAGTCCTTCAGCTTGAGGAGCGATCCGTCTGGATTGGCGCGCACGACGATATTCTCGAACTGGGCCACGTCGGCGAGCCGCCCCTGGGTGTTGATGGTCAGCGCCAGCTCCTGACCGGTGGCCATCGGCGGCTGGCCGATGCGGCCGACCGCGTACTGGGCGTTCTGTTCGTTGATGGCGCGCACCAGGTCGCCGGTGGTGAGGCGCAGTTGGGCCAGGCGGTCGGGCTTGACCCAGATGCGCATGGCGTAGTCCTTGGCCCCGAAGATCTGGACATTGGTGGTGCCAGGGATGCGCTTCAGCACGTCGAGGACGTTGAGGGTGACGTAGTTGCTGGTGTACAGATCGTCGTAGCGGCCGTCGGGAGAAGTGAAGGCCAGCACCTGGAGGAAGGAACTGGAATTCTTCTCTACCTGGATGCCCTGGCGACGGACCTCCTGGGGCAGCCTGGCCTCGGCCTGCTTGACCCGGTTATTGACGTTGATGACCGCCTGATCGATGTCGGTGCCGATGTCGAAGGTGATGTTGATCTCCACCCGGCCGTTGGAGGCGGAGGTGGAATTCATGTAGGTCATGCCCTCGACGCCGTTGATCTGGGTCTCCAGGGGAGCGGCGACGGTTTTTTCCAGCACCTCGGCGGAGGCGCCGGGATAGGTGGCGGCAACCAGCACCTGAGGCGGCGCGATTTCCGGGTACTGGGCGATGGGCAGGCTGCGCATGGCCGCCAGGCCGGCGATCACGATGAAGATCGAGATCACCATGGCGAAGATGGGCCGGTCGATGAAGAAGCGGGAGAACATGGCCGATCAACCCCCCTGCTTCTGGGCGGCCGGGGCAGACTCTGGCGTGGCTTCCTTGGCGGGGGAGCCCACCTGGACCGGGGCACCGGGGCCGAGCTTGAGGACGCCGTCGACGATCACTTGATCGCCGGCCGTCAGGCCGCCGATCACCACCACATCGCCGCCGGTCCATTCGGCGGTTTGCACAGGCTTCATCGCCGCCTTGCCGTCGCTTCCGGCCACGTAGACGAATTTTCCCTGGGGCCCTTCGAGGACAGCCCGCTGGGGAACTCGGAAGGACCCGGTGCGTACCGCCCCGCTCAGTCGCACCCGGACGAACTGTCCGGGCTTGAGCAGGCCCTCGGGATTGGGCAATTCGGCCCGCATCTCGCTGGTGCCCGTCTCGCGGGAAATCCGCACATCGGAAAAATCGGTCGTTCCCGTGCGGCCGTATTCACTTCCGTCGGCAAGTTTCAAGCTCACCTGGAAGCGGCCGTCCGTCGGCCAGGAAATGCGGCCCGCATCGGCCTCCTGACGCAGTCGGAGCCGTTCGTTGTCGGCGACGCCGAAGAGCACCTGGACCGGGTCGGTCTGGGACACCGTGGTGAGGAGCACATCCGGCCCGGATACGAGAGAGCCTTCGGACTTGAGCGCCCGGCTCGCAATGCCGCTGATCGGCGATTCGACCCGCGTCCAGGCGAGGTTGAGGCGGGCTTCCCGCAGGCGGGCCTGCGCCGCTTTCAGATCCGCGGCGGCAATGGCGGCGCCCGAAGTGGCATCGTCGAACTCCTTCTGGCTGATCGCTTTGCTCGCCAGCAGGGGTTGCAGGCGGCCGGCATCCCGAGCCGCCTGGGCGCTGCGGGCCTCGCTGGCCGCGACGTCGGCCTCTGAGCGGGCCACGGCGGCCTCGAAGGGGGCGGGGTCGATGGTGAACAGGGATTGGCCCGCTTTGACCCGGCCGCCTTCCTGATAATTGCGTTTTTCGAGTATGCCCGATACGCGAGCTCGCACCTCGACTTCCCGGGAGCCCAGGGTCTGGGCGGCATACTCCAAGGTCACCGGAATCGACTCGGGCTGGACGGCCACCACATTGACCGGAACCGGCCCGCCGAAGCCCGCGTGCCCACCCGGCCCCCCGTCGCCACGACCGCAGGCAGCGAGGATCAGGGAGGACAGGCAGAAGGAAAGGATTGCAGTACGGGGCAGGGGGCGTTGGGGACGCATGGGATTCTCCGGGAATGGCCTTGCACTTCAGCGCAAGCATCGGCAATTGTTTTTGCATCATACATACATGCGTGCATGTATGTAAAGAGTGGGCTACAATGGCGCCAAAGTTTTCTGGCAAAGGCGAAGCATGGTGAGAAAGACCAAGGAAGAGGCGCTGGAGACCCGCAACGCCATCCTCGATGCCGCGGAGCGCGTCTTCCAGGAGCGCGGCGTGAGCCGGACCTCGCTGGCCGAGATCGCCGCCGCCGCCGGAGTGACCCGTGGAGCCATTTACTGGCACTTCAAGAACAAGGCCGACCTTTTCGATGCCATGATCGAGCGGGTCTTCGATCCGCTCGAGGCCAAGCTGGCCGAGGTGCTGGCGCGGGAAAGCGCGGATCCCCTGGACATGTTGCGCGAACTGGCGGTCTACTTCCTTGGTCGGGTTGCTGCCGAACCCCAATACCTGCGCGTTCTGGAGATCTCCTGGCACAAATGCGAATACGTGGGTGAAATGGCGACCAGCCGGGACAATCATCTCGAATGCGGCAACCGCTATCTGGCGATCAACGAGAGCGCCATCCGGAAGGCCATCGAGCTTGGAATCCTCTCGCACCGCATCGATCCGCGCCGCGCCGCGGTTGGCGTCATGGCGGTGGTGGATGGACTGGTGGTCAATTGGACCCTGGACCACACCCTCTTCCCCCTCGCGGAAACCGGAGCCGCCGCCATCGACACCTACTTCGCCGGTCTGCGGGCAGTGAACTGACCCTGACGGTATACTCCGCCGCAGGCATCTCCAACCTTCAAGGAATTTCATGGCTACCCACGCCGACACCGCCAGCATGGCCCTCTTCTGCGATTTCGAAAACATCGCCCTCGGGGTGCGCGACGCCAAATACGAGAAGTTCGACATCAAGCCCATCCTCGAACGCCTGCTGGCCAAGGGCAGCATCGTGGTCAAAAAGGCCTATTGCGACTGGGAACGCTACAAGGGCTTCAAGGCCACCATGCACGAGGCCAATTTCGAGCTGATCGAAATCCCCCATGTGCGCCAGTCCGGGAAGAACTCCGCCGATATCCGGCTGGTGGTCGATGCCCTCGATCTCTGCTACACCAAGTCCCACGTGGACACCTTCGTCATCATCAGCGGCGATTCCGATTTCTCGCCCCTGGTGTCCAAACTGCGGGAAAACGCCAAGCAGGTCATCGGCGTCGGCGTGAAGCAATCCTGTTCCGATCTGCTCATCGCCAATTGCGACGAATTCATCTACTACGACGATCTGGTCCGCGACCGGGACGCCCAGCGGGCCGCCGCCCGGCGGGAGAGCCGGGACTCCACGCCGCGCCGGACGCCGGAGGAGGAGGCAGGGCGCAAGGAGGAAATGGAAGCGCGCAAGACCAAGGCCGTCGAACTGGCTGCCGCCACCTTTGCCGACCTCATCGCCGTACGCGGCGACCAGGAGCGGCTCTGGGCTTCCGTTCTCAAGGAAGCGATCAAGCGGCGCAATCCGGGTTTCAACGAGTCCTACTTTGGCTTCAGGACCTTCGGCAATCTCCTGGAGGAGGCAGCCAATCGTGGCTTGCTCGGTTTCGGGAGGGACGAAAAATCGGGGGCTTACGTGACGCGGGCGCCGGCGCGAACCGTCGTTGCCGAAGCCCCTCCTGCGGCGCCCCATCCACCCGCAGCGACACAGGAAGTTGCGCCCCCGCAACCCCAGGCGGTCTCCCAGCCTCCGGCGACCGACCCGCCGTCGCGCCGCCGTGGCGGTCGCCGGACTCCCAAGCCGGAAGCAGTGGCGGAAAGGCCGGAGGCAGAGCAAACGACAGATGTGGGGGCAGTGATGGAGGCCGTGCAGGGCGACGCCGCGCCAGTGCCGGAGCCCGCGGCCACCGGCAAATCCCCACGCAAAGCGGCTTCCCGCCCGCGCAAGCCGCGCAAACCGCCCGAGAACTGACCCGCTGGATCGCGCTCAGGCGGCCAGATCGCGCAGGCGCTCCAGGGCCTGGCGACGCTCGATCTCGGCGCCGGCCCGGGCGCAGAAGATCCGGAACAGGGGCTCGACGAGTATCTCTTCGTTCATCATCCGCGTATCGAGCAGGGCCAGATGGCCGATGACGCGCTGGTCGCTGCCAAAAATCGGCACGCCGACATAGCTCTCGAATCCCGCCTCCTTGGGATAGACGTCGGCGACCCGCGTCGGCACGAAGCAAGTTGAAGCGCCGTGTATGACCTTCTCGCAGGGGGTGCCGGTGAGTTCGTATTCCTTGTTGCTCTGGAATTCCTGAGCCCGCCAGAAAGCGAGCATGCGGACCCGGGTGGCGGGTTGATCGACGCATTCGGTCACCAAGGCGCAGGCCACCTCCATCGCTCCGGCGAAATGGCGAACGAGGCTGCGGAAAAACTCGTCGCCGTGAGTATCCGCCGTGCCGGCGGCGATGTGTTCGACTATGGCCTCGACTCGCTTGATGCGGGTGATGTCGGTATCGATGCCGACCACGCGGTAGGCTTTGCCATTGGCCTTGCGCAGTGCCGCCCCGCGCGAGAAGAACCAGCGGTAGCGGCCGTCCCGGTGCCGGAAGCGCGCCTGATATTCAAAGTGGTTGGAAGCCCCCTCGATATGATCGCGCAGGAGTTTTTGCACCATCCCCAGGTCTTCTGGATGAAGCTGATCGCGCAAAGCGTCCGGCCGATCGGGAAAATCCTCGGCGGTGTAGCCGAGCATGGCCTTCCAGCGGGGTGAGAGCCTGAGCGTGTCGGTGCTCAGGTCCCATTCCCACAGGCCGTCGTTTGCTCCCCTGACGGCGACCAGGAAGCGCTCCTCGCTTTGGCGCAGGCTCGAGTGCGCGTCCCGCTCCTGCTCCCGGGCGGACTTCAGTTCGCTCGCCAGCGTCTGCGTCTCTTCGCGCAATCGTCGATTTTCCTCGACGAGGGCATCGATGCGGGCGTTGTGCTCGCCGAGGACACGGGCCCGGGACCTTCGCGAACCAAAATGCGCCGCCAGGGCGGTGCAGAGCAGGACGACCAGGACTGCGGCCGCAGTCCAAGCCAGGGGCCTTGCCTCTCCGCCGCTAGCCGCTGCCAGCGCAATGAGGGCAATGCCGGCCAGGGTAGGCCAGGCGAGCAGCCTCAGCATGGATTCCATTAGTTATTCCCCCCGAATGCAGGAAGTCGTTATACCGCCGTGATGGCTTTGTGACAATTGCGGCGCAGACTCGGGAGCGTCACCCCACCTGAACGATCATGCCTACCGTCTCCCGATTCGGCTCTCCCAGTGCCATTCCCCGGCGCACCGGGATCGGCCTCAGAACCCAACACTTCCGCAGCGTCCTCGGCAGCTTGCCCGACGTCGGCTGGCTTGAAGTCCATAGCGAGAACTTCTTCGGCGCCGGTGGCCAGCCGCTCTATTATCTCGAGCGCATCCGCAACCATTACCCGATCAGCCTGCACGGGGTCGGTCTCTCCCTGGGCGCCGTCTGCGGGCCGGACGCCGAGCACCTGCGGCGGCTCAAGGTTCTTGCCGATCGGATAGAGCCCGGGCTCATCTCGGAACATCTGGCCTGGAGCGCCGTCGGCGGGCGGCACTTGAACGAGCTTCTGCCTCTGCCCGGGACCGAGGAGGCCTTGGCGGTCGTCTGTCGCGCCGTCGCAAAGACCCAGGAATTCCTGGGCCGCCAGATTCTGGTCGAGAACATTTCGAGTTACCTGGGCTACGACCATACGACCATTCCGGAGCCCGGATTCATCCGGGAAGTGGTCGCTCGTACCGGTTGTGGCCTGTTGCTCGACATCAACAACGTCTTCGTTTCGGCCCACAACCTGGGCTTCGATCCCCGCACCTACCTGGCCGCCATACCCCATGCCGCCGTGCAGGAGATCCATCTGGCCGGCCACTCCCGCATGGGCAACCTCCTCGTCGATACCCACGGCACGCGGGTCGCCGATGCGGTCTGGAACCTCTACGCCGGAGCCTTCGCCCATCTGCCCCCGACGCCCACCCTCATCGAATGGGACAACGACATTCCCCCCCTCGCGGTGCTCGTTGAGGAAGCAGAGCGGGCCGATTCCATCCTGGAGCGCTGCCTTGATCAGTCTGCTTGAACTGCAACAGGCATTCGCCGATGCGGTGTTCGGGAAAGAGGAATCGCCATACCCAGCCCAATGCGTCTGCCGCCAAGAATTGCCCGAGACGGCATTCGGCATCTACCGTAGCAGCGTCCTCGGCAATTACCGCAAGGCCCTCGGCGCGGTGTATCCGGTCGTCGAGCGCCTTGTCGGCGAGCGCTTCTTCGCCCATGCCGCCGACGCCTTCGCCCGCAGGACGCCTTCCTGCCACGGCGACCTCAATCGTTACGGCGAGGAGTTCGCCGACTTCCTGGCGGGTTTCCCTGGCGCGCAATGCCTCGCCTATCTGCCGGATGTGGCCCGCTTGGAATGGGCCGTCGATGCGGTCTTTAACGCCGCCGATCCCTCTCCGCCCAACCTCGCGCTCCTGACTTCGCTGGCCGAGAGCGGGGAGGAGGGGGTGACATTTCTGCTGGGCGACCACTGCCGTCTGCTGCGCTCGCCCTGGCCGGTGGACCGACTGTGGGCACTGAACCAGCCCGGGGTGGCCTGGGATGAAGGTTTTTCGATCGATTCCGGTCCCGTGGCGCTCCTGGTGCGCCGGGAGGGCTACGACTGCGCCATCGAGCCCCTGCAGGAATCTGAATTCGCCCTGCTCGCCGCTCTGAACGACGGACTCTCGGTGGCCGCAGCCTGTGCGCGGCCTGAAAGCCCGGCGCCGGAACGTTGCGGCGAGATTCTTGCGCTTCGCTTGGCGCAAGGGGTTTTGCGCGTGGCTCCATAAAAAAACCGGATCGGGATTGCCCTCGATCCGGTGCGCGTGGCTGGGCGGCCTCGGGCCGCCTTCCTTCTTAGTGATTCTTGAAGTCCTTCAGCCACTCGATCTCGTCGATGACGCCGTCGCTGTTGCGGTCCATCTTGGCGAACATCATTTCCGCGTGATGCATGAACTCTTCCTTGCTGACCTTGTGGTCGCCGTTGGTGTCCATCATCTTCATCATGGGCATGCGTTGCAGGCCGCGCAGGAAGGCGTCGTCCCAGATACTGTCGGAGGGTCCGGCAGCCAGGACGGGGGAACTGCCGAGGACGCCCAGGAGGGCGGCGGAGGCGAGGGCGAGATTGAGGTGACGTGCTTTCATGGTGATCTCCTTGAGTGAAAAAAGCGTTCGTTCCGGTCGGAACAGGGACCCGCCAGACTGAATTGGCGCTCGTTCGAGCGGGCTGGACACCATGGTGCCCACCGGCTCTCAAGCGCCCATCACGCAAGTTTCACTTTTTGATCACGGGGAAGGACGTCGCATTTTCCACGGAGGGAAAGTGCAAGATGAAGCAGGTGCCGCGGCCCGTTTCGCTTTCCACGGCAATGTTGCCCCCATGCAGGGCGACGATGCGGCGGACGATCGCCAGGCCCAGGCCGGAACTTCCGGTATTGCCCATTTCGCCGCGATCCACCTGATAGTAGCGATCGAAGATGCCGGCCAGCTTGTCGGCCGGAATCCCTTCGCCAGTATCCGCAATGCGCAGTGCGACGCCAGTGCCGGCAGGTTCGACATGGACATGCACTTCGCCGCCGGCCGCGGTATGGCGCAGGCCGTTTTCGATCAGATTTTCCAGCAGGCGCTCGAACAGGCCGATGTCGCCGAGCACCGGCGGACAGTCCGGGTCGAATCCCGCATCCAGGCGGACCCCGCGTTTTTCTGCGCCGAGAGCGAATTTCTGAACCACGTCCTGGACCAATTCAGGCAGTGGGAAGACTTCGCCGTCGGCGACCTTGTCCATGGCTTCCAGCTTGGTCAGTTCGAAGAGACTCTGGACCAGCCTGCCGAGGCGTTCGCATTGGCGATTGGCGACCTGCAGGTAGCTGAGGCGTTCCTCCGGCGACAATCGACCGTCATGGATGAGCAGCATCTCCAGATAGCCCTGCATCGAGGTGAGGGGGGTGCGCAAGTCGTGGGAAACGTTTTCCAGGAGCTCGCGCCGCCGTTCGTCCACCTCGGCCAGCTGGCGAAACTGACTGACGATGCGTTCGGACAGCTCGCGGAAGGAGAGCGCCAGCCGGTCGATTTCGTCGCCGCTGGAATCGCCGGGGGGGGCCCGGAGCTCGTGAGAAAAGCCGGTCGCCCGGAACTGGTCGATGGCATCGGCCAGGGTATGCAGCCGCTGGGTCAGCAGCTTGAAGACGACAAATGCGGCTCCCAGGCTGAAGGCGACGGCGGCGATCACCAGATGGGTGGCCAGGTCGACCAGATGGTCGACCTCGAACATGGTCTCGGTGGCCAGCAGGGTGACTGCGGCCACCAAGAAGAACACCACCATCAGGACCGCGGCGATGCGTCCGTAGAGGGAGCGCAGCATCACTTGCCCGCTTCGCGGAATTTGTAGCCGACCCCCCAGACCGTCTGAATGAAGCGCTGCTCGTCGGGTCCGGCCTCGATCTTGGTGCGCAGGCGGTTGATATGGGAATTGACGGTGTGTTCGTATCCGCTGTGGCTATAGCCCCACACTTGGTCGAGGAGTTGGCTGCGGCTGAAGACCCGTCCCGGGTGGCGCGCGAAATGGTGCAGCAGGTCGAATTCCTTGGCGGTCAGCTCCACGGGCTTTCCATCGATCGTGGCCGTCCGGCCCTCGACGTCGAGGCGCAGGCCATCGCTCTCGATCACCGTCGGCGCGGAATCCTTGGGTTTTCCCAGGTTGTCGATGCGGCGGAAGAGCGCTTTGACCCGCGCCGCAAATTCGAGAACGCTGAAAGGTTTGGTGAGGTAGTCGTCGGCGCCCATCTCCAGACCGAGGACGCGATCGATTTCCGTCGATTTGGCGGTCAGCATCAGGATCGGCAGGTACTGCCCCTTCTTCGCCCGCAGGTCGCGGCAAATGGCGAGTCCGTCGGTTCCCGGCAGCATCAGGTCGAGGACGACCAGATCGAATTCGCGGCCGAGGGCCAGATTCAGGCCTTCGCTCCCGTCATGGCACAGGGTGACCGAGCAACCGAGCTCGACAAGCTGCATCTTCACCAGTCGCGCGATGTCTCCGTCATCCTCGATCACCAATACCTTGCGTCCTGCCATGGGTCTTCCCTGCCGAGTTTTCGAACGATTCATCCATCGTAACCCAGCGTGATGAAAAAGTGAGATTCCGGAGATTTTCCTGTGACGGGCGGTACCCATACTGCACTCCACGGACAGGCCACAAAGCCGGTTCGAAATCATCCAACGACCCATCTACAAGGAGTTCTCATCATGAAGCAAGAGCAAATCCTCCGCGCCGCCCTGGCCGGACTCGTCGCCGCCGGTATTGCCGCCGCCACCCAGCCTGCCTTCGCCGCCAAGGGCGACAACGAAAAGTGCGCCGGTATCGTCAAGGCGGGCAAGAACGACTGCGGCACTTCGACCAACGCCTGCGCAGGTCAGGTCACCAAGGACAACCATCCGGAAGCCTGGATCTTCGTCCCGACCGGTGTCTGCGAGCGCATCAGCGGCGGGCGCCTCGTCACCGGCAGCCAGGCCGGCAAGACCGGCACCAGCACCAAGGGCTGATCTTCCTGCGCCGGCGGCTCCCTGGGCCGCCGGCCCTACACCTCTAGGAGACTGTCATGGAAGTCTACGCCTCGCGCTTTACCGTACCCGAGCAGGAGCCCCCGCGCGCGGCGGCTCTGATCGAAACCGCCATCTCGGGGCTCGAACGCCTCTCGCCCCTGGTCGATTTGCTCATTCGCATCGTCGTGGCGACGGTGTTTTTCAAATCGGGGCTGTCCAAGATCGACAGCTGGGACACGACCCTGCTGCTGTTCGAGAACGAATACGCCGTTCCTTTCCTGCCCTCGGAGATCGCCGCCTACGTCGGGACCGCCGTCGAACTGGCCATGCCCGTCCTGCTCGTCCTGGGCCTGGGCACCAGGGCCGCTGCGGCAGTGACTTTCGTTTTCAACATCATCGCCGTGCTGTCCTATCCGGATTTGGGTGAGGCAGGTCTGCGCGATCACCAGTACTGGGGAATCTTTCTCCTCGTGATCCTGCTCCACGGTCCCGGATCCCTTTCCATCGACCATTTCATCCGGCGTCGCCTGTTCGGCCGGAAAAACGCTTGAAAACCCGGGCCGCCGCTCCCAGGCGGCCAGGTTTTCGCCCCCACGGAGAACCGTCATGACATCCCCCCAAACCTCCCGCGACGAGCGCACCATCGTCATCGTTGGCGGAGGCTTCGCCGGTACGACTCTGGCACAACGGCTCGAACGCCAGTTGCCGGAAAACTGGCGGGTCGTTCTCCTCAGCCAGGAGAGCTATACCACCTTCAATCCCATGCTGGCCGAGGTGGTGGGAGCCTCCGTTTTTCCCGAACACGTCATCGCCCCGCTACGCCAGATGATCCGCAACACGCGCTTCATCATGGCCGCCGTGCGGGACGTCGATTTCCGCCGTCGCCTGGTGATCGGCGATACGCTGAGCGGCCCGCGGGAGATCCATTACGATCATCTGGTCTTCGCCTTCGGCACCCGCGCCAACCTGGCCGTGGTGCCGGGCATGGCCGACCATGCGCTACCCCTCAAACTGGTGGGCGATGCCATGCACATCCGCAACCGTGTCCTGCAGCAGGTTGCGCGGATCGAACTCGAGGCCGACCCCCTGGTCCGGCGGCGGCTGGGGAATTTCGTCGTGGTCGGCGGCGGTTTTTCCGGAGTCGAAGTGGCCGGCGAATTGGCGGATTTTCTTTGCGGCGCCAAACGCTATTACCCTCGGGTCCTGGCCTCCGAACTGCAGGTGACCCTGCTCCAGGACGCCGATCGTCTCCTGCCCGAACTGCCGGAGTGCTTGGGGCGTGCCGCCGAGAAGTCCCTCAGCGGCCGCGGGATCCGGGTCCGCCTCGGCGTTCGCGCCGCGCGGGTCCAGGCAGAGGGCGTCACGCTCGCCGACGGCGAGTTCATCGCTTCGGCGACGGTCGTGTGTACCATCGGCACCCGGCCCCACCCGGTGGTCGAACGCCTGGCAGTTCCGACGGATAGAGGGCGCATCCAGACCGAGAGCGACATGGCGGTCTGCGGTCTCGAGGGTATCTGGGCGATCGGCGATTGCGCCTTGGTCAAGAACGTGCTGACCGACCAGTTCTCCCCGCCGACCGCACAGTTTGCCGTGGCCCAGGCGCAGCAGTTGGCCGCCAACCTGCTGGCCCGCATTGCCGGCCGGCCGACTCGCGCTTTCGCCTACCGCTCCCGCGGGATGATGGCGACGACCGGCCATATGAAGGGTGTCGCCCAAATCTTCGGGCTGCGGCTCGCCGGGTTTCCGGCCTGGCTCCTCTGGCGCGCCTACTACCTGCTCCGCATGCCGACTTTGGGCCGCAAGCTGCGCATCTGGGTCGAGTGGACCTGGGGCATGTTTTTCGCGGCCGACATCACCCATCTGAGATTTACGCGGACCGGCGACCAAGACGCCGATTCGCCGGTACCGCCCCTGCGCGCTCCCGCTCCCCGCTAACCCAACCCCAACCCCAACGGAGAAATATCGTGCTCAAAGGAAAATCCGCCATCGTCACCGGCTCCACCAGCGGCATCGGCCTCGGCATCGCCCGAGCCCTGGCCGCCCAGGGCGCCAATGTCATGCTCAACGGCTTCGGCGATGCCGACCAGATCGAAACCCTGCGCTTCACCCTGGCTAGGGAAACCGGCGTCAAAGTCGCCTATTCCGGCGCCGACATGAGCCAGCCGGAAGCCATCCGCGCCATGGCCGACGCCGCCCGGTCCGAATTCGGCCAGGTCGACATCATCGTCAACAACGCCGGCATCCAGCATGTCGCCCCGGTGGAAGATTTTCCGGAAGAGAAGTGGAACGCCATCCTGGCCATCAACCTCTCGTCCGCCTTCCACCTGATCCGGGCCGTGGTGCCGGAAATGAAGGAAAGACGCTGGGGGCGGATCGTCAATGTCGCTTCCGCCCACGGTCTCACCGCCTCGCCCTTCAAGAGCGCCTACGTGGCCGCCAAGCACGGCATGATCGGCCTGTCGAAGACCGTCGCCCTGGAAGTGGCGGAATTCGGCATCACCTGCAATACCGTGTGCCCGGGCTACGTGAAGACGCCCCTGGTGGAAAAGCAGATCGCCGACCAGGCCAAGGCC
Organism: Azonexaceae bacterium; assembly: GCA_009469685.1. Next base: position 18,446 of record SSTA01000058.1, read on the forward strand.
CACGGCATTTCCCCGGAGAACGT
>SSTA01000059.1 GCA_009469685.1 Azonexaceae bacterium
ACCCCGGGAATGCTCGGGCAGCCGACGATCGAACGCCCTCCCAGGGCCCGCGGACCGAATTCCATGCGCCCCTGGAACCAGGCCACCGGCTGACCTTCGGCGAGAACGCCGGCGATCCGCCGCGGGACCTCGCGGTCGCCGTCGGCGATCAATTCCCACTGGGGTCGGGCAGGATGGCGGGCGCAGGCGGCGATCACATCCTCGTTGGTGTAAGCAGGACCGAGATAGACATGCTCCATTTTCTCGACGGCAACGCCGCGTTCGGCCGACACATAGGCGGCGGCGCCGATCGCCGTTCCGGCGTCGCCCGAAGCGGGCTGGACGAAGAGCTCCTTCAGTTCGGGGCGGGCGATGATCTTCTGGTTGAGCTTGACGTTGAGCGCCCCGCCGCCGGCAAAAGCCAGCTTGCCGGTTTCCTTGAGGATGTCGCCGAGGTAGTAGTCCATCATCTGCAGGGACAGTTGCTCAAACAGCTTTTGCATGCTCGCCGCGTAATGGATGTAGGGGTCGTCGGCGATGTCGCCATGGCGCATGGGGCCCAGCCACTCGATCAGCCGCGGGGAGAAATAATAGCCCTTGCCCTTTTCCTTGTAGCGGCGCAGGCCAATGACGTTGGCGTAGTCGGTATTGACGATCAGTTCGCCGTTCTCGAACCGCGCCAGGCGGGAAAAGTCATAGCGCTCCGGATCGCCGTAGGGCGCCATGCCCATCACCTTGTATTCGCCGTCGAGCATCTCGAATCCGAGGTACTCGGTGAGCGCGCCGTAGAGGCCGCCCAGGGAATCGGGATCGTAGAACTCCTTGATCTTGTGGATGCGCCCATTCTCCCCGTAGCCGAAGAAGGTGGTGGCGTATTCGCCTTTGCCGTCGATGCCGAGGATCGCCGTCTTCTCCCGGAAGCCCGAGCACAGGTAGGCACTGGCGGCATGGGTGAGATGGTGCTCGACGGGAATGATCTCCGTCGCTTCCAGGTCGAATCCCAATTGCAGCAGGCACCATTCGATGCGCTTGCGGTAACGCTTGAAGCGGCGATTGCCGGCCAACAGGGCGTCGAGGGCGCGGTCCGGGGCGTACCAGTAGCGGCGGGCATAGTGCCAGCGCGCCTTTTCCGAGAGGGGGATGGGGGCGTAGGGAATCGCCACCAGACTCACGTCCTTCGGCTTCAACCCGGCAAACTCGAGGCAGAACTTGGCCGCCTCATAGGGCATCCGGTTCTTGGCGTGCTTGTCGCGGACGAAGCGCTCTTCTTCCGCTGCCGCGACCAGCTTGCCGTCGATATAAAGGGCGGCTGACGGATCGTGGGTCAGCGCGCCGGAGAGTCCGAGAACGTTCAGCGTCAAATCGGGATCCTATCTTGGAAGCGACACGGCGGTTCCGCCGCGGGGGCCAAGTATACCGGGTTCACCGCTGCCGCTGGCCTTACCGGCGCATCGCCGTCCGGTGCGCGGCAAGCAGCTCCTGCCAGTCGGCGGAACTCCAGATCGACTGATGGCGGGAAAGCTGATCCAGGTCGTGGGCGGCGGCACGCCAGGGGAGCCACGGCCGGCGCAGCTTCTCCAGGTCGATGAGGGCGATCTCCGGCCGCCCATCATCCCAGCGCACCATCACATGCTTGTCGTAGAGGCAGCTGTGCTGAAGGTAGGCCCGATGCAGGGTGCCGACGACGGACCCCACCGCCTGGGCGAGCGCCTTCAACGCGGGTCGGTCCAGGGGAGGGGCCGCATCGAGGGAGACGAATCCATCGAGGGATTCCGTCACCAGCAAACCCTCGAGGCCTTCTGAAGTTCGCCGCAGACCATGGAAAACGACCTTGGGAACCCGGATTCCCAGCCGGGTCAGGCGCTCGATATTGCGGTGCTCCCGGGCTGTCGTCGGCTCGCCGAGCGGGCGTTCCAGGGAGCGGTGAAGATGGTTGCACTGTTTCTTGACGTAATACAGCCGGCCGCCATGGCTCAAGCGCATCATGCCGCTCCAGCCGCCGCGCCGCTGGTTGGGCGTTTCGACCCAGTCGCCGGGCGCCTGCCACCAGTCCGCAAAGGTCCAGGTTGCAGGAGGGGAATCGGGAGTGGCGGAATTTTCCATCGCTAGGCCTCAATAAAAGCGGGGTTCGCCTTCGGGACGGGTCTTGAAGCGCCGATGCACCCAGTAATACTGGGCGGGCATCGCGCGCACCGCCGTCTCGATCCAGGCGTTCATCCGGGCCGTATCGGCGGCCACGTCTTCTCCCGGATAATCGTCCCAAGGCGGTTCGAAACTGACTTCGTAGCCCTCTCCGCCCGGCAGCATGCGCGTCAGACAGGGCATGATCACGGCACCGGTCATTTTAGCCAGCCGGGGCAGTCCGCTGACGGTTGCTGCCGCAACGCCGAAAAAAGGCGCGAAAACGGCATCCCGGCGTCGTGCATTGAGGTCAGGCAGGTAGTAGAAGGGACGGCCGGAACGCAGAGCCCGGACGGTGGCCAGGGTTCCGTCGTTGCGGGAAATGAGCTTCTGGTCGCCGAAGCGCTTGCGGCCGCGGAGCAGCAGCCGGTCGAAAACCGGATTGCTCTGGGTGGCGTAAAAGCTGACCGCGTCCACCCGCCGGGCCACGGCGACACCGCCGGCGTCGAGGCCGAGAAAGTGCGGAGCCAGAAGGATGATCGGCCGCCCCGAGGCCATCAGGGCCTCGAAGCGATCGAAATTCCTTACCCGGATCAGCCGATCGAGGCGCTCCGGGCTGCCCCACCAGAGCAATCCCCGTTCGATGACGCTGCGGCCGAGCAGGCGGAAATGCTCGCCCACCAGCGCGTCCCTCTCCTCTACGGACAGCTCGGGGAAACACAATTCAAGATTGATCTGCGCGATCCGGCGGCGCTGGCGGCCGAAACGGAACAACAGGCTGCCGACGCCCCGACCGACCCGCGCCAGAAGCCCCAGCGGAAGAAAATGGAGGGCCCACAGGCAACTCGCCAGCCCCCAGCTCGCAGCGATGCGCAGGGCGTTCATCGGGAATGGCGCATGGCACTGGAGGACGCCGGCGGGCGCCCCTGGGAGTCCGCATCGCGGAAACGCGGAAGCCGCCCGGCAGCGGTCAGGAACGGTGCGGAAACGGGAAGACGGGGGCAAAGCGAGGCGTTCATGTTAGGCACACCGTCACGCGGACCGGATCTCCGGCGATCCATCGCTACGAAACAAAGAGGGCGCTGCCAAGACTCCGACCGCACCCGTGGGATACGCCTCGCCCCCTCGCCAAACCTGACCGGCCGAGGGGGTCGCGATCCGCCCCTTACTTTTCCTTCGCCTCCAAGGCGCCGGCATTGATTTCAACGTGATAGCGGGCGCGCAGGGCGGTCAGGTAGGCGTGGACCTCTTCCTGCATCGCCATGGTGTAGAGCTGGCGCAGCATCGACTGGCGACGGGCATCGTCGAATTTTTCTCCGGGCTCCACTTTGACCACCTTGAACAAGGCATAGCCCAGGTCGGGCAACTCGGCAGCGGCATAGCCGGGAAGCTTGGCCGCATCGACCTTGAGAATGGCACCCAGGGCCTGGGGCGGAACCAGGAGGGGCTCGAGCCGGGAAACGGTCTTGGGCGCTCCCCAGGCGACTTTGTCCTCACCCTTGCGCAAATCCGCCAGGCGGGCCTCGCCGTCGCGGACCGCCATGGCCAGCGCCTCCTTGCGCTTGAGTCCCGTTTCGATCGTCGCTTTGACTTCGTCGAAGGGACGCTGGGCCGCAGGCTTGTACTCCAGAATCCGGGCAGCCACCAGGGTATTGGGGGCGACTTCGACGGCCTCGGTATTGCGGTGGTTCTTGACCGCGTCGTCCGAGAACAGGGCAGCCAGGAGCTTGGGATTGGCGAAGGGGCCGCCGGCGGCGGGATTGACCTGGCGGGTGAGCCAGCCGGTCTTCTTGATCTCGATCTTGAGCTTCTCGGCCACCGGGGCAAGGCTATCCGGTTGCTCGTAAACCAGATTGGTAAAGGAATCGGCGGCCTCGGCAAACTTGCGCGATGCCGCAGTGCGCTTCAACTCGGTTTCGATCTCGCCGCGGACTTCGCTGAAGGGCTTTCCCTTGACCCCATGAACCCCGGTGACCTTGATGATGTGAAACCCGAATTCGGATTCGACCACTCCGGAAATGTCCCCTTCCTTGAGGGAGAAGGCCACATCCTCGAAGGGTTTGACCATGGCGCCGCGGGGGAAGAAACCGAGATCGCCACCCTTGGCCGCCGATCCGGGATCGTCGGAATACTTCTTGGCCAGGTCGGCAAAGGCGGCCGGATTGGCGCGGACTTCCTTGAGAACGGATTCCGCCTTGGCTTTCGCTGAAGCCTTGTCGGTCTTTTCGAAGCCGAGAAGGATGTGGGCCGCGCGTCGCTCCTCGCCGGCGTTATAGCGATCCTTGTGGCCTTCGTACCAGGCCTTGGCGTCGGCCTCGGGTACGGTCACCTGGGCGGCAATCGCATCCATGGACAGGACGGCGAATTCCGCCTGGGCCTGTTCCGGCACCTCGAACTGCCGGGGATTGGCGTCGTAGTACTTGCGCGCCGCGTCGGCTTCGAGCTTGACCTTGCCGACGTAATCCTCGACGGCAAGCCGGAATTCCCGGACTTCCCGCTTTTCCGCCTGAAGCGCCAGCACCTTGTCGCTCAAGGTACGGGAAAGTATGCCGGTCTGACCGATTGCTCCGGCCAGCTGCTGAAGGGTGAGATCCTGGCGCACGCGGGCCTCGAATCCCGCCATGCTCAGCCCCTGCGCCTTGACCGCCTGCTCGTAACGTTCGAGGGAGAACTTGCCGTCCACCTGGAGCGCCGGAATCGCTGCGATGGCCCGGCTCACGGCGGCATCGCTGGCCAGCATGCGGTTCTTCGAAGCCTCGAGCAGCAGCAGGCGCTGGTCGATCAGATCGTCGAGCACCACCTTGCGCGCCTCGGGATTGTCGAGGAGTTTGGGATCGACGCTGCCATTCTGGGCGCGAATGCGCTCCTCCTGTTCCCGCAAAGCCTGCTGGAACTGCTGCGTCGTGATCTTCACATCGCCGATCTTGGCGACGGCCCCCTCATCGCTCACGTGGCGCACATAGGAATCGACCCCCCAGAAAGCGAAGGGGAGCGTGATGAGGGCGAGAAAGACCTGAACGATCCTCTTGTTGTTGCGAACGGCGTCAAACATGATCCTGGAATTCCCTGGTTAGGCGGCAAATACGGCGACTCGTCGCGGTCGCCCCTGCTTCCGCCGGCGGTTCATCCGCCCCAAAAAGTTGCTGATTCTACAGCAGAAGCCTCACGCGAACCATGACCGCTAACACCGCCCAGCAGGCACCCGGCCACGCGATATCCGACGCTTCACGCCAGCCCCAATCGCTCCAGGACGAGATCGGCGATCGCCAGGCAGGAAGTCAAGCCTGGGGATTCGATCCCGAAGAGATTGACCAGGCCGGGAACGCCATGCTCCGTCGGCCCTTGAACGACAAAATCCGCTGGCGGATCGCCGGGACCGGAAAGTTTGGGACGAATCCCGCTATAGGCCGGCATCAGGCCATCCGCGGAAAGAGTCGGCCAGTAGCGGCGGATGGCGCTGGCAAATCCTGCGCCGCGACCCGCATCGACGCCATAGTCGAGTTCTGAAATCCATTCGACGTCCGGCCCGAATCGACCGCTACCGGCCAAGTCCAGGGTCAGATGGATTCCCAACCCGCCCGGTTCGGGAATCGGGTAGATCAGACGGGAAAATGGGACCCGGCCAGAGCACGAGAAATAATTGCCCTTGGCAAAGTAAGCCGGCGGAATGCAAGCTCCGGGGAACCCGTCCAGAATCGCCGCCAGTCCCTGGGCGCCCAGTCCGGCGGCGTTGATCAGCCGATTCGCGCGGATGCGAGTCGGCTCAGCGCCCCCCACCTCGAGGACGAAGCCATCGCCCTCGACGATTCCCCCGGTCACCGGACTGAGATAGGCATAGGTCGCCCCCGCCGCAAGGCCGTCGCCGATCAGAGCCTGGAGCAGCCCGTGGCTATCGACGATCCCGGTGGCCGGCGACCAGAGCGCTGCGGTACAGGACAGCTGCGGCTCCAGGTCCCTGGCCTCGGCCCCCGACAACCAGACCAGATCGGTCACGCCATTCGCCCATCCCTGGTCGAGCAG
>SSTA01000332.1 GCA_009469685.1 Azonexaceae bacterium
AGTCGAGGATGAAGTCGTCTTCGCCACCGGCCAGGGGATTGGGTTGGCGGGCCCGACGCGCCATACGCGCCAGGACGTCGGCAATGCCTTCGACCCCCGCATAGCTGCCCAGCCAGTTCTCGCGGGCCATCAAGACCATCGATTGGCGCGCCGATTCGGGAAGGTCGTCGAGACGGCCGCCGATGGCGGCGTAGACGCCGGAGCAGTAACTGCCCAGGGACTCCGGGTGCAGCGCATCCCAGTCCCGGGCCAGAAGGTGATCGTAGAAAATGTCCACGAGGACGCCGGCGTAGCGGCGCCGCTCGGCCGACATACGCCCGCGGCTACGGCGGAAGGCGGGCTGTGATTCGGCGAAAGCGTCGATCGCCCGATGTAGCGCCACCCCCCGAGCAAGATCCTCGGGCAGCGAACCGGGCAGCGCTCCCTTGATCCAGTCGCCCACGACGCCCCCGACCACCAGGGCGGGATCGTCACCGACGAGAAAGGCGTGGGCGAGGAAGTTCATGAGTGGCAATAGATGAGACAAGGGGGTCTTGGGGTCCGACGAGATCGCCCCTTTCCGGAAAGTTGCTCCGAAAGGGGATGGCCTGCCGGACAGTCACCGCCTCTGCCGAAAGACCGACGAAGGAGCAACCGCCCGTTGGACGCCATTCGCGTACAGATATTCCCTGTGGACCTTCTGCAATCTGTTCAGTCAATGGGGCTCAAACCCAATACTTGCAGCTCGGCTGAAGCAAGCTGTTAGCCACCTCTTAGCACCCAGGCCCGAGGATTGTGTTCAAAGCCTAGCCTCGGATAGTAGTCATTTGCTTTTGGCGCAGACAAGAGAACGATCATGCACTCGCGGCCCAAGCGGCGTTTCGTTTCTTGAATGAGCTGCCCGCCGATGCCCTGCCGTTGATAGTCGGCATCGACCGCGAGGTCTGCGAGATAAGCAACGTAGGTGAAGTCTGTCATCGAGCGAGAAATACCCACGAGGCGATTTCCATGCCACGCTGAAATGATGAGGTTGGAATTGTTCAGCATGCCCTCGAAGATATCGGGACGATCGACCGGTCTTCTTTCGCCGAGCGTAGATCTCCTGTAGAGATCAATCGCGACTTCGACCGAGATCAGGGCACCATCTCTATATTCAATTTTCATTTTTGCGGACAGGCCGGCAGAACGGCGCGCTAAATTTTTTCAGCATATCGAAGGGCATACACCGTGTCGAGCTGACCGAACCCAACCATGACCCAAAGCCTCTGCACCTTTCCGCCGCCAGCATCACAGCCCGCCTCAACCCGGAATGCTACGGTCGGCCTCCAGAAAAGGCCAAAACCAGAACGCCGATCAGGACGATCAGATCATCCCGTACTTCTTCAGCTTGTCGTACAGCGTCGTCCGCGCCACTTTCAGCGCTTCGCCGGTGCGCGCGATGTTGCCTTCCTGCAGCGTGAATTCGCGGGTGATCAGCAGGCGTTCGTAGTTGTCGACGGCCTCGGTCAGCGATTGCGGGGCGTTGCTGGCGCCGGCCACGGCGTCGAGGTCGAGGCCGATGCCCAGGGCATGGCAGTCGGCGGCGTTGCGCAGTTCGCGGATGTTGCCCGGCCAGTCGCGGGCCATCAGGTTACGCAGATAGTCCGAGGTCAGCGCCGGCGGCGGCCGATTGTAGCGCTTGGCGGCCTGGAGCAGGAATTCGTCGTAGAGGGCCGGGATGTCCTCGCGCCGTTCGCGCAGCGGCGGGAGTTCGATGCGCACGACGTTGAGCCGGTAGTAGAGATCGGCGCGGAATTTGCCCTGGTCGGAGAGCAGCTTGAGGTCTTCCTTGCTGGCCGCGACGACCCGGCACGACACCGGAACGTGCAGGTTGGAGCCGAGCCGTTCGATGACCCGCTCCTGCAACACGCGCAGCAGCTTGATCTGCATGTTCATCGGCATCGATTCGACTTCGTCGAGGAAGAGCGTGCCGCCGCTGGCGTATTCGATCTTGCCGATGCGACGTTTCTGGGCGCCGGTGAAGGCGCCGGGCTCGTGGCCGAAGAGTTCGCTGTCGAGCAGGTTGTCGGACATGCCGCCGCAATTGAGGGCGACGTAGTTTTCCTGGCCGGGGTGCGCCAGGTCGTGCAGGCAGCGGGCGACCATTTCCTTGCCGGTGCCGGTTTCGCCGAAGATCAGCACGTCGACGGCGGCACCGGCGACGTCGAGGATCAGCTGGCGGACCTTGGCCATCTGCGGCGAGCGGCCGATCAGGCGGGATTCGATGTCGTCGCGATGGTCGAGGCGGCGACGCAGGGCGTCGACTTCGAGGACCAGTTCGCGCTTTTCCAGCGCCCGGCGGACGACGTCGACCAGATCGCCGGTCGAGAACGGTTTCTGCATGAAATCGTAGGCGCCGCTGCGCATCGCCTCGACGGCCAGCGTGACGTCGCCGTGGCCGGTGATGATGATCACCGGCAGGTCGGCATCGAGCTGGACGACCCAGCGCAGCAGGGCCATGCCGTCGATGCCGGGCAGGCGCATGTCGGTGACGACGATGCCGGGGTAGCCGGCCATCAGGCGGCGCTGTGCCTCCTCGGCCGAGGCCACGGCGTCGACGGCGATGCCGGCCAGTTGCATGGCCTGTTCGCAGCCGAGGCGGACATTGGGATCGTCTTCGACGAGGAGGACGGAGAGTTGGGGCTTCATGACGTCTCCTTTGCGGGAGCGGAAGCGGCCGGCGGCACGGCCGGCAGCAGGATGACGAAGCGCGCCCCGCGGCCCGGCGCCGGGCCGGCCAGCAGGTCGCCGCCGAAGTCGCGCAGGATGTCGCGCGAGATGGTCAAGCCGAGGCCGAGGCCTTCGCCCGGCTGCTTGGTGGTGAAGAAGGGCTCGAACAGGTGTTCCAGCGCTTTATCGGTGAAGCCGACGCCGCTGTCGCATACGGCCAGCGCCACCTGCCCGGATTCGGTGTGTTCGGCGGAGAAGCTCAGGCGCCGCTCGGGCACCTCGGCCATGGCGTCGATGGCGTTGCCGATCAGGTTGACCAGCACCTGTTGCAGGCGGTTCTGATCGCACCAGGCGATCCATGAATTGGGCTCGAATTTTCGCTCGACCGTAACATGCTGCTTTTTCAGGCGCGCATCGAACAGGAAGAGCGCGGCATCGACCGCCTGCGCCACGTCGACCGCCGCCGACACGGCCGGCGATTTGCGGGCGAAGGTTTTCAGCGGGGTGATGATGCCGCCGGCCTGCTCGGCCAGCGAACCGACAATGCCGAGATTCTTTTCGGCGGTGGCGAAATCGCCGCGCCGCATGAACTCGACGGCGTTGGCCGACAGCGTGCGAATGGCGCCGAGCGGCTGGCTCAGTTCATGGGTGATACCGGTCGCCATCTGGCCGAGCACGGCCAGCTTGGCGGCCTGGACCAGTTCGTCCTGGGCGGCGCGCAGGGTCTGTTCGGCGCGCTGGCGTTCGGCGACCTCACGTTGCAGGCCGGCGACCGCTTCGGAGAGATCGGCGGTGCGGGCGGCGACCTTGCGCTCCAGTTCCTGGTTGGCCTGTTCGAGCATGGCGCGCGCCGCCTCGCGCCCGCGCGCCAGCCGCCGGCGCTGGCTGAGGAAGAGCAGCCAGAGCAGGAAGCAGCCGACAGCCGCGGCGGCCAGCGCGGCGTGCGTTGCCGCCTGGACATGGACCGGCCGCAGGTCGGAAAAGACGACGATGCGCCAGGCCGTGCCGGGCAGGTGGCGGCTCAGCGCAAGATAGGACTTGGCGCCCTGCAGCGGCCCGGGATCGCTCTTCAGCTGACGCGACAGGCGCACCACCGTGCCTTCCTGCGCAGCGTCGATGGCGATGTCCAGCGAGGTGACGCCAACCGGCTGACCGGCGAACTGCTCGCGGCTGATGCGCGCCAGTTCTTCCGGGCTTTTCGGCTGCAGCGTGGCGTAGCGCCATTCGGGCGGCGAGGCGAGCAGCACGACACCGCTGGCATCGACGATCAGGGCCGGCGCATCCTGGCCAAGCCAGCGCCGCTCCAGTTCGTGCAGGCTGGATTTGACGACGGCGACGCCGATCACCTTCCATTCCTGCGCCTCGTCGCGGATAGGCAGCGCGAAGAAGTAACCCGGCTCCTTGCGCACGTCGTCCACCGCGTAGCGTCGCCCCGGCGTGCCTGCGATGGCGGCGCGAAACAGCGGGACGTAGGAAAGGTCGGCGCCGAGCAGGTTGTCGGAAAAAATCCAGTCGCTGGACGCGACCACGCGGCCGCTGAGGTCGAGCACGAAAATGGCCGGCCCGCCGAGATGGTCGTTGAGCTTTTGCAGGAAATGGTTGGCCGCGCCGCGCAAGGCGTCCTGCCGGTCGGCCGGAGCGCGCAGCAGGGCCAGCACGTCCGGGTTCAGTTCGACGGTGCTGGGGATCGAGGCGTGCCGCGTCACCTCGCTGTCGATGGCGGCGGCGAGGACGTCCAGCTGATGGCTGGCCTCGTCGCGCATCTGGTCGAAACCCTGCCGCTCGGAGATCCGGTAGGCGAGCAGCGCCGTGACCACGAGCAGGACCAGCATGCCAACCAGCACCAGCACGTGATGCGGCTTGGGCAGGGCGACCGGGATGGGCTGGCGGGTTTCGGGCATGCTCAGGCGTGGAATGAGGGCTTCATTGGAATTGGTGAAAATGGCCTGTTTTGGCGGGCGACCGTAGCATTTGGCGGCGCGGCGCTCAAATGCCGGCCATGAAACTGCGGATGCCCGAACCGACGAACTGGACGCCGATGCAAATAAGCAGGAAACCGGTCAGGCGGGCGATGACATTGATGCCTTCCGCCCCCAGCCGGCGCGACACCCAGCGCGCCGAACGCAGGACCAGCCAGATCAGCAGGCAGGTCGCGGCGATGCTGGCCACCGTGGCCGCATAGGCGAGAAGGCGACGCACGCCGCCGGCCAGTTCGGCGATTTCGCTGGAAATGCCGATCACCGTCGCCAGCGCCCCCGGTCCGGCGATACCCGGCATGGCCAGCGGGAAGAAAGCGAAGCTGCCGCTGCCGCCGCCCTGCACCGTGTCGCCGGTGCCGAACAGCATGCGGTAGCCGATCAGCGCCACGGTCAGACCGCCGGCGATGCGCAGGGCACCGAAGGAAATGCCGAAGGCTTCGAGAATGAAGACACCGGCGAACAATCCGACAGTGAGCAGCAGGAAGCCGTAGAAACAGGCCCGCCGCGCTTCCTGCGAGGCGCTGCCGACTTCGAGGTCGGCCGCCAGCGTCAGGAAGACGGGAATCTTCGACAGCGGGTTGGTGATCGTCGCCAGGCTGACCAGACTGCCGAGGAAGAAGCTGATCGCCAGACGGTTCAGGCTATCGTCCATCAGGGACGGGCTCCAGGCGTTCAATGGTGAAGGATCTTGGCCAGAAACTGCTGCGCCCGCTGCGAACGCGGGTTGGCAAAGAAGGCCTCCTTGCTGTCGTCCTCGACGATGGCCCCCTGGTCCATGAAGATGACCCGGTCGGCGACACGCTTGGCGAAGCCCATTTCGTGCGTTACGCACATCATGGTCATGCCTTCGTGGGCCAGTTCGGTCATCACGTCGAGCACCTCGTTGACCATTTCCGGGTCGAGCGCCGAGGTCGGCTCGTCAAACAGCATGCAGATCGGGTCCATGGCCAGCGCCCGGGCGATGGCCACGCGCTGCTGTTGGCCGCCGGACAGCTGGCCGGGGAACTTGGCGGCCTGGGCCTTGAGGCCGACCCGGTCGAGCAGTTTGAGGCCCTTGTCCATCGCCTCTTCCTGGCTGCGGCCGAGCACCTTGACCTGGGCGATGGCCAGGTTCTGGGTGATGCTCATGTGCGGGAACAGTTCGAAGTTCTGGAAGACCATGCCGACGCGGGCGCGCAGCTTGGAGAGGTTGGTTTTCGGGTCGCCGACCGAGGTGCCGTCGACGATGATTTCACCGGCCTGGAAGGGTTCCAGGCCATTGACGCACTTGATCAGCGTCGACTTGCCGGAGCCGGAAGGGCCGCAGACGACGATGACTTCGCCCTTGCTGACCGAGGTGGTGCAATCCTTGAGCACCTGGAAGCTGCCGTAATGCTTGCTGACGTTGGCGATCTTGATCATGGGATGTCTCCTTGGGCGGCGCTCAGGCCGGGGTGTATTTTTTCTGGAGGCGCTTGACGATCTGTGAAGCGCTGAAGCAGATGACAAAATAGACGGCGCCGGCGAAGAGCAGCATTTCGACCAGCCTGCCGTCGCGGTCGCCAACCTTGTAAGCGGCGCCGAAGAAGTCGGCCAGTGCCGAGACATAGACCAGCGAGGTGTCCTGGAACAGGATGATGGCCTGGGTGAGCAGCAGCGGCACCATGTTGCGGAAGGCCTGCGGCAGCACGACGAGGCGCATGGCCTGGGCGTAGTTCATGCCAAGCGCCGAGGCGGCGGAAATCTGCCCCTTCGGCACGCTCTGGATGCCGGCGCGGATGATTTCGGAGTAATAGGCCGCTTCGAACAGCGCGAAGCCCATCATCGCCGAACTCAGGCGCAGATCGGTACCCGGCGGAAAATCGAGCAGCGTCTCGATGAAGCGCGGCACGATCAGGAAGAACCAGAGCAGCACCATGACCAGCGGCACGGCGCGGAACAGGTTGACGTAGCCGGCGGCAAACCACGACAGCGGCTTGATCGACGACAGGCGCATCATGGCCAGCAGGGTGCCCCAGACGATGCCGATGGCGACCGCCTGGGCAGTAATGACCAGCGAAATCTTCATGCCGTCCCACAGGAAGGGCATGGCGCCGGGAATGGAGGACCAGTCGAATTCGTAAGTCATGCTTACCTCCGGATATCGTCGCGAGCATGCCCGGATGCGAGGCGCACGGAGCGCAGCGACCGAGACATACCGTATTGGTAGGCGAGGGAGCGAGCACCGCGCAACGAAGCAGGCGGGCAGCGCAGTAGATAGACGGCGGTAAGCATTACTTGCCTCCGATATAGCCGGGAACCGCGATGCGCTTTTCGAACTTGTGCATCAGGGTCATCACGGTGACGTTGATGATGATGTAGGACAGCGTCACGGCAATGAAGGACTCGTAGGGCTGCGCGGTGTAATCGACCAGCTGGCGGCCCTGGGCGGCCAGTTCGAGGAGGCCGATGGTCGAGCAGACGGCGGAGTTCTTGAAGATGTTGAGGAACTCGGAGGTCAGCGGCGGCACGACCAGCCGGAAGGCCATCGGCAGCATCACGAATCGGTAGGTCTGCGGCAGCGTGAAGCCGAGCGCCAGGCCGGCGTTCTTCTGCCCCCGCGGCAGCGAGTTGATGCCGGCGCGCACCTGCTCGGCGACGCGGGCACTGGTGAACAGGCCGAGGCAGACCATCGAGGCGAGGAACTGCTGGAGCACCGGATTGGACTGCTTGTAGGCATTGCCGATGCTGGCCGGCAACAGTTCCGGCAGCACGAAATACCAGATGAACAGCTGGACCAGCAACGGCACGTTGCGGAACAGTTCGACGTAGGCGGTGGCAATGCCAGCCAGTGCCTTGTTGGGCACGGTGCGCAGGACGCCGACCAGGGCGCCAAGCAGCAGGGCGATCACCCAGGCGGTCAGCGACAAGCCGATGGTCATTTTGAAGCCGGCGAACATCCAGCCCAGATAGGTGTCGTCCCCGCTCGCGCTCGGCTGCAGGAAGACGCCCCAATTCCATTGATAACCCATGACGGTCTCCTCAAGGATTGTTTTGCGCCCCTCGCCCGACCGCGGGAGAGGGGCCGGGGAGACTTATTCGAAGGCCTTGTCGTTCGGCGCCTTGAAGGCGGCCTTCATTTCGTCGGACAACGGCATGTTGAGGTTCAGGCCCTTGGGCGGAATCGGGTTCAGGAACCACTTGGCGTAGATCTTCTCGGCATCGCCGGAAGTCAGCGCCTTGGTCAGCGCGGCGTCGACCACCTTCTTGAAGCCCTGGTCGTCCTTGCGCAGCATGCAGCCGTAGGCTTCCTTGGACTGGGCAGTGCCGGTGACGATCCAGTCGGCCGGCTTCTTGGCCTTGGCCATTTCACCGTAGAGCAGTGCGTCGTCCATCATGAAAGCGACGGCACGGCCGGTTTCCAGGGTCAGGAAGGCTTCGCCGTGATCTTTGGCCGAGATGACGTTCATGCCCATCTTCTTGTCTTCGTTCATCTTGCGGATCAGGCGCTCGGAGGTGGTGCCGGCAGTGGTCACCACGTTCTTGCCGGCGAGATCCGGGAAGTCCTTGATGCCGGAATCCTTCTTGGTCATCAATTTGGTGCCGATGACGAAAATCGTGGTCGAGAAGCCGACCTGCTTTTGGCGTTCGAGGTTGTTGGTGGTCGAACCGCACTCGATGTCGACCGTGCCGTTCTGGATCAGCGTGATGCGATTGGCGGAGGTGACCGGCATCAGACGGGTATCGATCTTGGCCAGCTTCAATTCGGCCTTGATACCGTCGACGACCTTGAGCATCAGTTCATGCGAGTAGCCGATGACCTGCTGCTTGTCGTCGTAGTAGGAGAACGGAATCGACGATTCGCGATGACCCAGCGTGATACTGCCGGTGTCCTTGATCTTCTTCAGGGTGGCGGATTCCTGAGCCTGGGCCGGCAGGGTGGCAGCGACGCTCAGGGCGGTGGCAAGTGCGGCAGCAAGGGCAAGTCGTTTCATGTTGTCTCCTGTTTTGAAAGGAACCGCGGTCGGGCTCCGTTGGCTACTACTATGCAGCGAGCGTGCCAGAAAAGCGAGCCCGACAAAAAAGCACAAATGACTGATTTTTAGCTTGTTTTTACACAGACCAAGCAACA
>SSTA01000060.1 GCA_009469685.1 Azonexaceae bacterium
CGGGCGCTGATGGTAAACGGCAGTCTTTCCCCGTAGCGACCGTCATGGCTGCCGTCGGCATCCTCCAGTTGAGGATGGACGAAGAAGGGGAGCGGACCGCGGCTTCCCGGCAGCGGAACGTCGCTGCCGACGTTGAAGACCACCCAGTTCATTTCCCAGACGCCGAAGAGAATCTTGCGCAGGGCGGCGAGCTTACTGTCCCGGTCGGAAATGCCTTCGAGGGCGATTACCCGCCGCACATCGCTGGGATCGACGGGGATCCAGCCGTAGCCGGGGACGTAGAACTCGGCGCGCACGTGCTGCGCAGCCGTCGCCCGGTCGTCCACCAGGCCGAGGCTGCGAAAGAGGCGGGAAGGGCCAATCCGCAAGCCATAGACGCAGCGGGCCGGGATGCCGATTCCCCGGCACAGCGCCACCAGGAGACCGTTGATGTCGGCCGAGCGGCCCCCATACTGACGGGTCTCCAGCTGCCGCCGGATATCGCCGCTCCCGACGCCGGGCATGGCCGGATCGTAGACGGTGTTTTCGATCACCCAGTCGTAAAGCGCCTTCACCTGGGCCACCGGATCCTTGATCCGACCGACGATGCGCTCGCCGAGCCGGTGAGCCTCTTCGTCGTTGGGGATCAGGCGCGAGGCCTGGAGATTGCGCCGCAGGATGTCTTCCCGTTCCGGGGCGACGGTGCGGCGGGTGACGTCGAAATGCCGGTCGGCGGTGGTCACCGTGGTGGTGAGCTTCATCTGGGGCTCGGCACCGCTGCTCCATTCGCAATGGAAGACCTCGAGATCGCCGTCGGGCAGACGGCGCAGGCTTGCAGTCTCCGGATTTCCCTTCCACGAATGGCCCAGGGTGCGCTGAAAGAGCATGTCCTGATTGAGGGGGAGGGGCAGCCACAACCGGGTCGGCCCCAGGGCGCGGCGTAGCTGGACCGTGGTCGTGATTTCGTAGGTCCGCCACTCGTCGGGAGGCTCCTGGGCCTTGACCGGAGGGAGCCGGCTTGCCGACGAACCCTGTGGCGGATGTTCGATGACCGGTGCATCCGCGCTATGGACCACGGGGGCTGCCGGTTTCGGGGGGGATTCGGGGGTCGGCTTGCTCACCCGCCTGGCACCTGCGCGCGCCTTGGGCGGCGGTGTCGCCGGCTTCTTCTTGGCCGCCAGGACTTCGCTCCCGACCAGGGACGCAGCAGCGGCAGCGAGAAAATGGCGGCGTTTCAAGAGCGTCCTCCGAATGACAGGCTTGGGCAGAAACGAAAAGGCCGTGTCGCTAGACACGGCCCCCAAACATTGGCTCGAATTATAGCACTTCGGCTGCGTGATCGGCGAGGCGCGAGCGCTCTCCCCGCTGCAGTGTGATGTGTCCGGAATGGGGCCATCCCTTGAAACGATCGACGACGTAGGTGAGCCCCGAACTGCCTTCGGTCAGATAGGGAGTGTCGATCTGGGCGATATTGCCCAGGCAGACCACCTTGGTGCCGGGTCCTGCCCGGGTGACCAGGGTTTTCATCTGCTTGGGCGTGAGGTTCTGCGCTTCGTCGATGATCAGGTATTTTTTGATGAAGGTGCGGCCGCGCATGAAATTCAGGGATTTCACCTTGATCCGCGAGCGAATCAGGTCACGGGTGGCCGCGCGACCCCACTCGCCGCCGTAGGGGCCGCCTTCGTCCTCGCTATGATTGAGGACGTCCAGATTGTCCTCGAGAGCGCCCATCCAGGGGGCCATTTTTTCTTCCTCGGTCCCCGGCAAAAAACCGATGTCCTCTCCCACCGGAACCGTGACCCGGGTCATGATAATCTCGGTGTAGAGCTTGGTTTCGAGGACCTGGGTCAGGCCTGCGGCCAGCGTCAGCAGCGTTTTCCCGGTCCCGGCCTGGCCCAGCAGGGTGACGAAGTCGATTTCCGGGTTCATGAGCAGATTCATGGCGAAATTCTGCTCCCGGTTGCGGGCTGTGATGCCCCACACCGCATTCTTGGGATGGGTGTAATCGACCAGGGTTTCCAGGACTGCGGTCTTGCCGCTGGCTTCCTTGACGATGGCCGCAAAGCCGTCGGTTTCCAGCCAGACGAATTCGTTGATCAGCAGATTGGGGCACAGCGGTCCCTTGATTCGATAAAAGGTCTTGCTGTCGCGTTTGCCCGACTCCATCCCCTGGCCGTGCTTGTCCCAGAAATTGTTGGGCAAGGCGCGGGTACCGGTGTAGAGGATGTCTGTGTCCTCAAGCACCTTGTCGTTGAAGTAGTCCTCTGCAGGCAACCCCAGGGAGCGGGCCTTGATCCGCATATTGATGTCTTTGGACACCAGGATGACCGAACGGCTGGGGTGCTTGCGCTGGAGGTGGATGACCACGGCCAGGATCTGGTTGTCCACTTTCGAGGTGGGCAGTGCGGGCGGGAGCTCCGAACTGATGGCTTCGGTCTGCAGAAACAGATGTCCCGATGCCAGCTTGCTTGACGGCTCGTACAGCGGGATGCCGTTGTCGATGGCGTCATCGCCCTTGGCCAGCAGGTCGTCGAGGATGCGGGAAACCTGGCGGGCATTGCGGGCGATTTCCGACATGCCCTTCTTATGATTGTCCAATTCCTCCAAGGTCATCATCGGGATGAAGACGTCGTGTTCCTCGAAGCGGAAAAGGCAACTGGGATCGTGCATCAGCACGTTGGTGTCGAGGACGAAAATCTTGCTGGCTGGATTCTTCTTGGCTGCGTTCTGGCGCGGCATCGGGAATTTTTCCGTTAGTTTTTGGGAGGATTCAAAGAGACTGCACGAATTCGAGCACTTCCTGGACATGTCCGGGGACCTTGACGCCGCGCCACTCGCGGCGCAGTAGACCTTGGCGGTCGGCTACGAAAGTGCTGCGCTCGATTCCGCGTACAGCCTTGCCGTACAGATTCTTCATTTTCATCACGCCAAAGAGCGAACAAGCCGTCTCGTCCGTATCGGAGAGCAGCGCGAAGGGCAGATTCTGCTTGGCCTTGAAGTTTTCATGGGACTTCAGGCTGTCCCGGGATATCCCGACGACGACCGCCCCGGCGGCCGTGAAATCGGCATGCAGGTCGCGAAATTGCTGGGCTTCGGTCGTGCACCCGGGGGTGCTGTCCTTCGGGTAGAAATAGATCACCAGCACCTTTCCGCGAGCGGCGGCTGACGAGAAGCTGCCGCCGCCGGTGGCCGGTAGGGTGAAGTCGGGCAGGGGACTGTCGATCAAGGCGTGCTCCGGAATGTCATTCGGCAGCCAATTGTGGAGACATTCGCGAGCCAGGGTCAAGGGTTCCGGAAATTGGCGCAAGTAGCAGAAAGACCGCCATCGATGTCCAAACAGTCCTTCGCGCCTCGAAAGCGTCTGCCGACAAGTCGCCGTGTTATTATTCTCCGCTTTATTTTTTGCCCCGTAGCCACAAGGATTTTTCATGGAAGCGACTTCCGCCCAAGCCAACGCACTTGAACGCCGCATCGACCTTTCCATCGCCATCGCCGAGGTCGAAAAGAATCTGGACGACCGTCTGAAGCGGATGGGCCGCAATATCAAAATGCCGGGATTCCGGCCGGGCAAGGTTCCTTTCAGCCTGGTCAAGCAGCAGTATGGCGCCCAGGCCCGGCACGAAGTGCTCTCCGAAGCGCTCGATCAGGCGTTCGGCGCTGCGGTGACGGGGCAGAAGTTACGGGTCGCGGGCTATCCGCGCATCGAGCCCAAGGTCAGCGAAAGCACGACCCACCTCGAATTCTCCGCCATTTTCGAGGTCTACCCAGAGTTCGTTCCCGGCGACGTCAGTGTCTGTGAAGTCGAGCGTCCAACCCTGGAGGTGGGTGCAGCCGAAGTGGACAAGACCCTGGACATCCTCCGCAAACAGCGAGTTGAATATGTTGCAGCCGACCGCCCCGCTGCCAAGGAGGATCGTGTGGTCATCGATTTCCTGGGCAAGAAGGATGGCGTTCCCTTCGAGGGCGGCCAAGCATCCGACTACGGCTTCGTCCTCGGCCAGGGCCAGATGCTGCCGGATTTCGAAGCGGCGGTCGAAGGCCTTGGGGCGGGGGGCACGAAGACTTTCGACATGACCTTCCCGGCCGACTACTTCTCCAAGGACTTGGCCGGCCAGACCGTTCAGTTCGAAATCACGGTGAAATCCGTTCTGGCTCCTAGCCTGCCCGAAGTCGACTCAGATTTCGCCCTCTCCATGGGCATTGCAGATGGTGACGTCGCCAAGATGCGAGCCGAAATCGAAGCCAACCTCAAGCGTGAGGTCAAGCGCCGCATCGACAGCAAGGTCAAGGATCAGGTCATGGATGCTCTGCTCAAGGCCAATCCTATCGCTATTCCCAATGCTCTGGTGGAGATGGAAGTGCAGCGTCTGGTCCAGGCGGCAACGCAGGATATGGAACAGCGAGGCATGAAGAGCAAGGATTTTCCGATCAAGCCCGAATGGTTCGCCGACCAGGCCAAGCGTCGCGTTAGTCTTGGCCTAATTCTTGCTGAAGTGGTCAAGGCGGAACAACTCCACGCCAAGCCCGATCAGGTCAAGGCGCTGGTGGAGGAGACCGCCCAGAGCTACGAGCATCCCGAGGAGGTGATCCGCTGGTATTACGCCCAGCCCCAACGTCTCGGCGACGTTGAAGGAATCGCCATCGAAAACAATGTGGTTGCCTGGGTTCTGAGTAAGGCTAAGGTGAGTGATAAAGTGGTGGCGTTCGACGATCTGATGGGCCAGAAGGCTTGAGTCACAAAACCGACAAACGTCCGAAATACGACAGAGGAAGCGCGATGAACATCGACCACAGAAGCGATTGGGAGCCCCAGGGCCTGGGCCTGGTGCCCATGGTGATCGAACAGAGCGGTCGCGGTGAGCGCGCCTACGACATCTATTCCCGCTTGTTGCGGGAGCGGGTGGTCTTCCTGGTTGGCCCGGTCAATGACGCCACTGCCAATCTGGTGGTGGCGCAACTTCTGTTCCTGGAAGCGGAGAATCCAGACAAGGACATCTACTTCTACATCAATTCCCCGGGAGGCTCGGTGACGGCAGGTCTGTCGGTATACGACACCATGCAGTTCATCAAACCCGACGTTTCCACCCTCTGTATCGGTCAGGCCGCGTCCATGGGAGCCTTCTTGCTCACCGCCGGCGCCAAGGGCAAGCGTTTCGCCCTGCCGAACTCCAGAATCATGATCCACCAGCCGCTGGGGGGTTTCCAGGGACAGGCCTCGGACATTGCCATTCACGCCAAGGAAATCCTCTCCATCAAAGATAAGCTGAACCGGATCATGGCTGACCATACCGGACAGCCGATCGATCGCATTGAAAAGGATACTGATCGAGATAATTTCCTTTCGGCCGCGGAAGCGGCAGAATACGGATTGATCGACAAGGTCCTGTCCCGTCGCGAGTTGGCCTGACGGGTCAAGAACTAGGGGATATCATGTCCAAAGGCGGCCAGGAAAAACTGCTGTACTGCTCCTTCTGCGGCAAGAGCCAGCACGAAGTGAAGAAACTCATCGCCGGCCCATCGGTGTTCATCTGCGACGAGTGCATCTCGCTATGCAATGACATCATTCGTGATGAACTCCCCGAGGAAGCGGGCAAGGGATCCGGATCCGATCTCCCGACGCCCAAGGAAATCTGTTCCATCCTCGATCAATACGTCATCGGCCAGGAGGTCGCCAAGCGCATCCTTTCGGTGGCGGTGTATAACCATTACAAGCGCCTGCGTCACCATTCGAAGACTGCCGATGACGTGGAATTGGCCAAGAGCAACATTCTCCTGGTCGGGCCCACCGGATCGGGCAAGACCTTGCTTGCCCAGACCCTGGCGCGGTTGCTCAACGTACCCTTCGTCATGGCAGATGCCACAACCCTCACGGAAGCCGGCTATGTCGGCGAGGACGTGGAAAACATCATCCAGAAGCTGCTGCAAAAGTGCGATTACGACATCGAAAAGGCGCAGCAAGGCATCGTCTATATCGACGAAATCGACAAGATTTCCCGCAAGTCCGACAATCCCTCGATCACCCGCGACGTTTCGGGAGAGGGCGTCCAGCAGGCGCTCCTGAAGCTTATCGAAGGCACCATTGCCTCGATTCCTCCCCAGGGAGGCCGCAAACACCCGAATCAGGATTTCGTTCAGGTCGATACCACCAACATCCTTTTCGTGTGTGGCGGCGCCTTCGATGGCCTGGAAAAGATCATCCGCAATCGCTCGGAAAAGGGCGGTATCGGATTTGCTGCCCAGGTCAAGAGCAAGGATGACCAGAAGGCTGTCGGCGAGATCCTTCGCAGCGTCGAACCCGAGGATTTGATCAAGTTCGGCCTGATCCCGGAATTGATCGGCCGACTTCCTGTGGTGGCCACGCTCCAGGAACTCGAGGAGGCCGCTCTGGTACAAATCCTGATCGAGCCTAAGAATGCCCTCATCAAGCAGTACCAGAAGCTTTTCGGCATGGAAGGCGTCGAACTGGAAGTGCGCCCGTCGGCCCTGTCGGCCATTGCCCGCAAAGCTCTGGAGCGCAAAACCGGCGCTCGGGGCCTGCGTTCCATTCTCGAGCAAGTGCTCTTGGACACCATGTACGAACTCCCCGGCATGGAGAATGTCTCAAAGGTGGTCATCGACGAGAGCACGATCAGCGGCGATAACCAGCCCCTGGTGATTTACGCCGAACAACCGAAAGTTTCCGGCTCCAACTGAGAGCCGCCGGCCGTCAGGCCGCTTGAAATCCAGAATTTCGTCCCCAGTTGCTGGGGACGAACCCCAACCCACAAGGCGTGACAATGTCTAATCCAGAAACGCTCCCGGAAACTGTCGAACTTCCCCTGCTGCCGCTGCGGGACGTCGTCGTCTTCCCTCACATGGTCATTCCTCTCTTTGTGGGCCGCCCCAAATCGATCAAGGCCCTCGAGGTCGCCATGGAGTCGGGACGGAGTATCCTCCTCGTCGCCCAGAAGTCTGCCGCCAAGGATGAGCCCGAAGCCGCCGACCTGTACCGCATCGGGTGCATGGCCAACATTCTCCAGATGCTCAAGCTTCCTGACGGCACCGTGAAAGTACTTGTCGAAGGAACCCAGAGGGCGACGGTCGATTCAATCGACGCCCAACCCGCCCTCTTCATGGCTACGGCAACGCCGCTCACGCCCGCCGGCGTCGAGGATCACGAAATCGAGGCCATGCGCCGCGCCGTGGTGGCCCAATTCGACCAATTCGTCAAACTGAACAAGAAGATTCCGCCGGAAGTGCTTTCTTCCATTGCGGGTATCGAAGATGCTGGCCGCCTTGCCGATACCATCGCCGCTCATTTGCCCCTAAAACTGGAGCAAAAGCAGGAAATCCTCGAAATGGGCAACGTGCGCGAGCGCATCGACCGCCTGCTTTCCCAGCTGGAAACCGAAATCGACATCCTCCAGGTGGAGAAGCGTATTCGCGGCCGCGTCAAGCGCCAGATGGAGAAGAGTCAGCGCGAGTACTATCTCAACGAGCAGGTCAAGGCGATTCAGAAGGAACTCGGCGAAGGCGAGGAGGGCGCCGACCTGGAAGAACTCGACAAGAAGATCAAGGCCGCCGGCATGAGCAAGGAAGGCCTGGCCAAGGCCCAGGGTGAACTCAAGAAATTGCGGCTGATGTCGCCCATGTCGGCGGAAGCCACCGTGGTGCGCAATTACATCGAGACCTTGATCGGCCTGCCTTGGCGGAAAAAAACCCGCATCAGCAAGGATTTGCGCGAAGCCGAGAAGGTGCTCGACGCGGACCATTATGGTCTGGACAAGGTGAAGGAACGCATCGTCGAGTATCTGGCCGTGCAACAGCGTGTCGAAAAGGTCAAGGCTCCTATCCTCTGCCTGGTCGGTCCTCCTGGAGTCGGCAAGACGTCGCTGGGCCAGTCCATCGCCAAGGCGACCAATCGCAAATTCGTGCGCATGGCGCTGGGCGGTGTCCGCGACGAGGCCGAAATCCGCGGCCACCGCCGCACCTACATCGGCTCCATGCCCGGCAAGATCCTGCAAAGCCTGACCAAGGTAGCCGTCCGCAATCCGCTGTTCCTGCTGGACGAGGTGGATAAACTCGGCCAGGATTTCCGCGGCGATCCCTCTTCGGCGCTGCTTGAGGTTCTGGATCCGGAGCAGAACCACACCTTCCAGGACCACTACATCGAGGTGGATTTCGACCTTTCCGACGTCATGTTCGTCGCAACCGCGAACACCTTGAACATCCCGGCGCCGCTTCTGGATCGGATGGAAGTCATCCGTCTTTCGGGATATACGGAGGACGAAAAGGTCAATATCGCCATGCGCTATCTGCTGCCCAAGCAGTTGAAGAACAATGGCGTGAAAAAGGCGGAACTCACGGTCTCAGACAGTGCGGTACGCGACATTGTCCGCTATTACACCCGGGAGGCCGGCGTGCGGGCTTTGGAGCGCGAGATTTCCAAGATCTGCCGCAAGGTGGTCAAGACCTTGTTGCTCAAAAAGCGAAGCGGCAAAATGGTCGTGAATGCCAAGAACCTTGACAAGTTCATCGGTGTGCGCCGCTACAGCTTCGGCATGGCCGAGAAGGAGAATCAAGTAGGCCAAGTGACGGGGCTGGCATGGACAGAAGTTGGCGGCGAATTGCTGACCATCGAATGCGTCGCCATTCCCGGCAAGGGAAACATTCTGCGCACCGGTTCGCTGGGTGATGTGATGAAGGAATCGGTGGAAGCTGCGAGATCCGTCGTCCGCGCTCGTGCCCGCCGTTTAGGCATCAAGGACGACACCTTCGACAAGCACGACATTCACATCCACGTTCCCGAGGGTGCGACGCCCAAGGACGGCCCATCCGCGGGGATTGCCATGACCACGGCGCTGGTTTCCGCATTTACGGGGATTCCGGTTCGCTGCGAAGTGTGTATGACCGGCGAGATCACTTTGCGCGGCGAAGTCCTCGCCATCGGCGGCCTCAAGGAAAAGCTCCTGGCCGCAGTTCGTGGCGGGCTCAAGACGGCGTTGATTCCGGAAGAGAACGTCAAGGACCTCACCGAAATTCCGGACAACATCAAGAACAAGATCGAGATCGTGCCGGTAAAGTGGATCGACCAAGTGCTCGAAAGGGCTCTCGAGCGGCGCCCTGAAGCCCTTCCCGAAGGGGATGACGGTGCCGTGGTCGCAGCGGGCGAAGCCACACCTTCTCAGACGGTCGTGACCCATTGATTTGGGTAGGCGGTTTCCGGGGAATTTGACAAGGGCATCCCATTCCCCGGAAAAGCAACCGGACAAATCGGTCAGAAACCGCTTGACACAAGGATTTCACCGACGCTATAAAACGCCGGGAAGCTGCATTCAAGTTTTCTATCCACACCACTAAAAAGGGGACATACCATGAATAAATCCGAACTCATCGACCATATTGCGTCGGTATCCGACATATCCAAGGCTGCTGCCGGGCGCGCCCTCGACGCGGCTGTCGAAGCCATCAAGGGCGAACTGAAAAAGGGTGGCACCGTGACCCTGGTCGGTTTTGGCACATTCTCCACCAGCAAGCGCGCGGCGCGTACCGGTCGCAATCCCCGTACCGGTGCCACCCTCAAGATCAAGGCTGCCAAAGTTCCCAAGTTCAAGCCTGGAAAGGGTTTGAAAGACGCAGTGAATTGATTCGCCGTGCCCGGTCACTCGGGCAGGGGTGCTTAGCTCAGTTGGTAGAGCGCTAGCCTTACAAGCTGGATGTCGGGGGTTCGAACCCCTCAGCACCCACCAATCCCGGGGGTTTGCGTCATTGCGCAGACCCCCTTTCGTTTGACTACCCCTCCTGCAATAGACTCGCCATGACCGATCACTGTATTGACGTGACGCTGGAAGATTTCGAAGCCAAGGTTTTTCGGCCATCGGCTCAAACGCCTGTCCTCGTGGACTTCTGGGCTCCTTGGTGTGGGCCCTGCAAGACCCTGAC
>SSTA01000333.1 GCA_009469685.1 Azonexaceae bacterium
GCCCGCTCCAGGGCAGGGTCAATCAGCCTCCGGCAACCGGGGGCCAGACGGCCAACGTCTCGCCGTCCTTTAAGACTCGGCCACTCCGATCGTCGGGTCCGACATAGGCCCCGTCGACCAGGACGAGATGGGTCAATTTCGCCGGTAGCCCAAAACTGTCCAGGGCAACCTGGACAGTGGTGGCATCGTCCAACTCGATTTCCACCTTATTGCCGGTCCGATGGGCCGGCAGGTAGTCGGTCAGGGTGGCGTACAGCTTGAGAGTGATGCGCATCGGACAGCCTCAACTCACCATTTCGGCCCGGGCATTCTGGTTGATGCCGAGATAGGCCTCCATGAAGCGGGTCGGCGAGTGCATGAGAATGTCCTTCCAGGCGCCGAGCTTGATCCGCGACTGGATGAGGCCGCGCAGGACGCCCACGTGCTGGGTGATCCCGACCGAAGTCGCGCCGACCAGAACGTCGTCCTTGAACTGGAGGCTGACGTAGTGAGAATGCTCGTCGTCGCAATGCTCGACGTTGTCTCCGCCTTCCATTCCCCACCACTGCCCGAAGGAAGTGGAAATCAGGCCGAGCGTGGCCAGCACATTGATAGGCAGGACGCCGGGGAGCAGGGCATTGCCTCCAGTCATATTGACTGCGGCGACGCGAGCCTGATCGGCAGCGTTCGGTTGAATGGCCGAAACCAGCGGTTCGCCGGAAAAGAAATCGCGACCCTCGGCCACGTCACCGGCCGCATAGACGCCCTCGACATTGGTCCGCATGCCGTCGTCCACGCGAATGCCGCGGCCCTGCTGGATGCTGGTTCCTTGCAGGAAATCGAGGTTGGGAATGACGCCGGCAGCGACGATCACGACGTCGCAGGGCAGCACTTCGCCAGTGGTGAGGGTCACCGCCAGGGGGGCATCCCCCGTGCCGTCGTCAATGCTCTTGACGCCTGCCGAAGTGCGCACACGGATGCCCTTTTTCTCCACCCACCGTTTGATCATGTTGCCTGCCTTGGGGGTCATCATACGGGGCACCATGCGATCGCCCATTTCGACGATGGTCAGATCTACTCCCCGGGCGGCCAGGGCTTCCATGATGATGCACCCGATGAAGCCGGCACCCAGCTGCAGCACGCGGCTGCCGGGTTTCGTCAGGGCGGCGATGGCCCGTACGTCGGTCATGGTCCAGCAGTTTTGCACCTGGGGCCGGTTGATGCCGGGAATGGGCGGCTGGAAAGGACGTGAACCGGTGGCGATCAGCAGGCGATCATAGGTTTCGCTGCTGCCGTCGGCGTAGTGGACGGTCTTCGCATCGGTGTCCAGGCGTACCGCCTTGGCATCCTTTTCGGTGATTCCAAGATCGGCAAAATGCTGCGAGTCCTTGCGCAGATACATTCCCCGCTCGTCAATATTGCCCTCTAGAAAATAGGGAATGGCCATCCGCGAATAGGGGGGCAGGTTTTCGCTGCCGACCATGACGATCTCTCCCGCCTTGTCATTACGGCGGAGGGTTTCGGCGGCGACCACGCCGGCGGGCCCGTTTCCGAGAATAAGATATTTCATTGAAATGTCCTCGCTAGACTACAAGACGAAAACGCCCGCCTCGCGGCGGGCATCCTTCACACCCGATCCGCTCTCAGGATATCGGAAAGCGGATCGGGTCGGGGGTGGATTACAGACCCAGACGTGCCCGGGTCTCGGCGGTGGGCACACCTTCGGGGTCCCATCCGCGCACCTGATAGTACAAGGGAAGCATCGCTTCGACGCCGCTGACCACGCCCTTGGCGGGACCGGTCTTGCAGGGCTCAGTCTTCAAGCGCTTCGGCAGATCGTCGTCCTTGCGGGTGAAACCTGCGCGCAGGTTATAAAGGCGCTCGAGGTTCCAGATGCGTTCGCCCATCAGGGTCATCTTCTCCATCGACCAGTCACCCTCGCAGGCAGCCTGGACCTGGGGCTGTACGTCAGCGACCGACCAGGCGAACGAGGTGAAGAGGCAGATGCCGGCGGCGTCGAACACCGTGGTCGCATCCTGGAAGGCCTTGACCAGTTCCGGTTTGCCTTCGGTGGCGGTGGGCTCGGTCTTGACCGGAATGCCCAACACTTCGGAAGCGACGGTATAGCCTCGCACGTGGCAGGCGCCGCGATTGGACGTGGCGTAATTGAGGCCGATGCCCTGGATGCCGCGGCCGTCGTAGGCCGGGAACTCAAGCCCTTTGACGCTCATGGTCAGATCGGGGTGGCCATACTTGGCGGTCAGGCGCTTGGAGCCCAAACCGACGATCTTGCCGAATCCCTCACCGCGGGCGGTGACCTCGGCCAAATACGCCAGCGCTTTGGCGGAACCGAAGGGCGCTTCGATGCCGATCTCTTCTTTGGTCAGAACGCCCATTTCGTAGAGTTCCATCACTGCACCGATCGTGGCGCCAAAGGTGATGGGGTCCATGCCGTCCTCGTTGCACAGCATATTGGCGTACTGCAGGGCTTCCAGGTCGCCGACGCCGTTGGCGGCGCCCAGAGCCCAGGCAGCTTCGTACTCCAGGCCACCGGAAGCACCCCAGTATTGCGGTTTGGTCTCCACGGTAAAGTGACCCTTGTCCATTTGGGAGACGCGGCCACAGGCGATAGTGCAGCCAAAACAGGCCTGATTGGTGACCAGATGCTTCTTGCCGTCGGTGGGACGCACTTCATGCATGGCCTCGGCGGAAATCTTGGAGGCTTCCTCGAACTGCACGTCGCGGTGGTTGCGGGTAGGCAGGGCGCCGACTTCGTTGATCACGTTCATCAGCACCTGGGTACCGTAGGTGGGCAGGCCCTGGCCGGTCACGGCGTTGTCCTTGAGCACCTGTTTGGCCGCATCGGAAGCCTGCTTGAATGCAGGGTAATCCTTGATTCCGGAGACGCCCTTGGACCCGCGCAGGGCGACGGCCTTGAGGTTCTTGGAGCCCATGACGGCGCCGACGCCGGAACGTCCGGCAGCACGGTGCAGGTCATTGACGATGCAGGAAAACAGCACCTGATTCTCGCCGGCCCGTCCGATGGAAGAGATACGGATTTGCGGGTCCTGGTGGGCCGTCTTGATCATCTCTTCGGTTTCCCAGCAGGTCTTGCCCCACAGGTGGGAGGCGTCCCGCAACTCGGCGGTGTCGTTTTCGACGTAGAGATAGACGGGCTTGGGCGACTTGCCTTCGAAAATGATCATGTCCCAGCCGGCAAATTTCATCTCGGCGCCGAAGAAGCCGCCGGAATTGGAGCAGGCGATGGCATTGGTCAGCGGCCCCTTGGTGATGACCGTATAGCGGCCGCCGGTAGAGGCCATGGTGCCGGTCAGAGGGCCGGTGGCCATGATCATCTTGTTTTCGGGGGCGAGGGGGTCGACCTTGGGGTCGGTTTCCTCGTACAGATACTTCGTTCCGAGACCGCGGGAGCCGAGGAATTCGTCGGCCCACTTCATGTTCAGGGGTTCGGGGGTGCAGGTTCCGGCAGTCAGGTTGACCCGGAGAACTTTTCTGTTCCAGCTCATGTTCTACTCCTTAGGCAGCGGCGGCGGGAAGGGACTTGGCGGCCCAGGCGCGCATACGGTCCATGCCGGTACCTTCCGCATCGATGTAGGTGATCGCCCCGGTCGGGCAGGCCTTGGCGCACTCAGGGTCCCCACCGCACAGGTCGCACTTGTGGACCTTGCCGACGTCGGCCATGTAATTGACGGTGCCGAAGGGGCAGGAAATGGTGCACACCTTGCAACCGACGCAGGTGGCTTCCTTGACGATCTTGGCGCCGGTGGCGGAGTCGAGGACGATGGCCTCTACCGGGCAGGAGTGCATGCACCAGGCTTCGGCGCACTGCGTGCAGGTGTAGGGCACTTTGCGCCCTTCGTGTTCGAAATTGAAGACCTTGATGCGAGACTTGGCAGGGTTAACCACCCCTGTGTGCTCGAATGAGCAGGCCATTTCGCACTGTAGGCACCCCGTGCACTTGACGGGGTCGATGTGAAGCGACTTGAGCATGACGTCTCCTCGACAATATTGTTCGGAACGCTGATGGAAGGCTGCGGAGCCTGGAGAGACGACTTTAGGCCGCCACCCCATCCGGGGTAAAAACCGGGGTGCAAAAATTATGCCCCAAATTCGCCGACAAGGAGCAATCTTTTGGACTTTCTGGTTCTTTTCTAGTTCCAGTGCGGATTTGCCCTGCTGAGCCGAGGTTGGCAGGTTGTCTCAGGGTTGCGCCGGTGTGCTCAACTGTGGAGCACTTGTCAAATATCGCAACAGAGTCCCTGGGCAGAATAAGCCTGTTCTGATTAGGGTTTTAAGGGTTGGCGCCGGACTCTGGGGGCGGCGGCGACCAAAACCTGTGCATATAACTGCATACCTCACCGGGGTTGCGGCGAAAATTGCGGAAGTCGGGGTGTTTATCCCAGTAGGAATTTGAGGCCCGCAAGTACCAGGAGCGTGTAGGCGCCCGCGATTGCATCGTCGGCCATGACGCCGAAGCCGTTCTTGACATGTTGGTCAAAATACTTGGCCGGCTGAGGTTTTACGATGTCGAAGAAACGGAAGAGGGCAAAAGCAGTCGTTTGCCACAGCAGGCTCCCCGGAGTGCACAGAAGGACAATCCAGAAAGGGACGATCTCGTCCCAGACGATGCTTCCGTGGTCCGGGTCGCCAAGTACCCTTCCGGCGCGGTCGATGGCCCAAAAACCGATCACGTAGGCAATGGCGA
>SSTA01000334.1 GCA_009469685.1 Azonexaceae bacterium
CCGGCGAAGGCGCGCGCACCTTGATCGCGCGCCTGTCCGGAAATACCTTCCGCCAGCGCTTGCTGGCGATGCCCGGCTACACGCCGCTGGCGTCGCTGCGCCCGGGCGCGTGGGCGGCGTTTACCGCGTAATGCGCCGTCCCGCCAGGGCTGACTTTTAGGCTCACCTTCTCCCCCCTTCTCCATTGGAAGGCGGAGGCTACGGTTCGACGCACCGCCTCCGGAGGAGCCGTTCGACCATTGCGGGCCGATCCGGCGCGAAGCTCAGAATTCCACCGCGAACTCGGTCGCCTGCCAGATCGCGCGTTTGGCATCGAGCTCGGCTGCGACGTCGGCACCGCCGATCAGCGTGTGCGGGATTCCGGCGGCCTCCAGCCCGGCGACCAGGTCGCGGCGCGGCTCCTGCCCCGCGCAGATGACGATGGTATCAACGGGCAGGGTACGCGCCTCGCCATTGACGCGGATGTGCAGCCCGGCATCGTCGATGCCGACGTATTCGCAGCCGCCAAGCATATGCACGCCGCGCTTTTGCAGCAGCAGGCGGCGTGCCCAGCCGGTGGTCTTGGCCAGTCCCTCGCCGACCTTGGTCTGCTTGCGCTGCAGCAGCCAGAGTTCGCGCGGCGCGGGGGGCATCTCGGGTGCGGCGAGGCCACCTCGGCTGGCCGTGTAGTTGATGTCGATGCCCCATTCCTTGCGATAGGTGTCGAGTTCCTCGCCGCCCGGGTGGGAGAGCAGTTCCGCGACGTCGAAGCCGATGCCGCCGGCGCCGATCAGGGCGACGGTCTTGCCCACCGGCTTGCGGCCTTCGATGACATCGATGTAGCCGACGACCTTCGAATGATCGATGCCGGGTATGACCGGCGTGCGCGGATTGACGCCGGTGGCGACGACGACGTGGTCGCAACCCTGAAAGTCAGCCGTGGCGGCACGGTGGTTCAGCCGCACGTCGACCTTGAGTTCGGCCAGCCGGGTACGGAAATAGCGCAGCGTTTCGCCGAACTCCTCCTTGCCCGGAATCTTGCACGCGTAGTTGAACTGGCCGCCGATCTCGCTCGCCGCCTCGTAGAGCGTGACCGCGTGGCGGCGCTCGGCGAGCAGCGTCGCCGCGGCCATCCCGGCCGGACCGGCGCCGACCACGGCGACTTTTTTCGGCGCATCGGTGGGCACCACCTCGACGTCCAGCTCGTGGCAGGCGAAGGGGTTGACCAGGCAGGACGCCATCTGCATGGAGAAGATGTGGTCGAGGCAGGCCTGGTTGCAGGCGATGCAGGTATTGATGGCATCTGCGCGGCCGGCGGCGGCCTTGTTCACGAAATCGGCATCGGCGAGGAAGGGGCGCGCCATCGATACCATGTCGGCATAGCCGTTGGCGATCAGGTCGTTGGCGACCTTGGGATCGTTGATCCGGTTGGAAGTGATCAGCGGAATCTTCACCTGCCCCATCATCCGCTTGGTGACGTCGGCGAAGGCCGCGCGCGGGACGCTGGTCATGATGGTCGGGATGCGCGCCTCATGCCAGCCGACGCCGGTGTTGATGATGTTCACACCGGCTTCTTCCAGCGCCCTGGCAAAAGCGACGACTTCCTCCCAGGTGTTGCCGTTGTCCACCAGGTCGATGAAGGAGACGCGGAAGATGATGATGAAGTCGGTGCCGACGCGCGCCCGCACCGCGCGGACCACTTCGAGGCCGAAGCGGATGCGGTTTTCGAAGCTGCCGCCCCATTGGTCGTCGCGATGGTTGGTGGCGGGCGCGGTGAATTCGTTGATCAGATAGCCTTCCGAGCCCATCAGCTCGACGCCGTCGTAGCCGGCGTGGCGGCACATCGCCGCGCACTGGGCGTAGTCTGCGATGGTGGCGAGGATGTCGGCCTCGGAGAGCTCGCGCGGCGTCGCCGGGTTGATCGGCGCCTTGATCGGCGAGGGCGCCACCGGCTGTTTGGTGTAGGCGTAGCGTCCGGTGTGCAATATCTGCACGCAGATCTTGCCGCCGTGGGCATGCACCGCCTCGGTGATGACGCGATGCTTTTCCGCCTCGGTTTCGTTGTCGAGGATGGAGGCGCCACGCATCACGATGCTGTCCTGGTTGGGGGCGAAGCCGCCGGTGACGATCAGGCCGACGCCACCCTTGGCCCGCGCGCCGTAAAACGCGGCCATGCGGTCATGTGCGTTGCCGATGTCCTCCAGCCCGGTGTGCATCGAGCCCATCAGGACGCGGTTGCGGATGGTGGTGAATCCAAGATCGAGCGGGGCAAGCAGGTGCGGGTAGGGCGAGGTCATCGAGTGTCTCCAGTGTTGTTGTCGTGGGTCGGGTCGCGCAGCAAGGCGATCGCCTCGTCGCACCAGACGATCCAGGTCGTCTCGAAGCCGATGCCGGCCTTGAGCACCTGGTATTGCAGGGCCTGCCGTTGCGACAGCGGGCCGGAAAAATCGCGCGCCTCGATCGAGCGGTATCGGTCGAGTTGCCCGGCGTGGGCATCGCGATGGCGTTCCAGTTCGGGGAGCAGTGCCTGGGCTCCGGTGAAACTGGCGGCGCGCATCTTGACCAGCAGGCTGTCGCGCGCGGCGTCGGGCGCGGTGGGCTCGGCCATCCAGCGTTCGAGTTCCGCCCTGCCGGCCGCAGTCACCGAAAACTCCCTTCGGTCCGGAGCCGCTTCGCCCGGCCGCAGGCGGCTGCGCGTCCAGCCTGCCTGCTCCATCCTTGATAACACTTTGTAGATCTGCTGGTGGGTGGCGTGCCAGAAGAAACCGATCGAACGGTCAAAGCGTCGGGCCAGGTCGTAGCCGGAACTGGGCTTCTCCAGCAGCGAGACAAGCAGGGCGTGATCGAGGGCCATGGCGAAAGATTACTATGCAACTCGTTGCATTGCAAGGTGGTGCACAGCAACATGTGTCAACTACAAGAGTCCCGCCACGACAGGCTTGGCGCCCCGTTTTTCATATTGTGAAAAGTATCGCTAAATCGTGAAAGCGTAAGCTTTTTTTCGCCATAAAAATCTTTAAACCTTGTTGAAAGTAGGCCTTTCTATACTCAAGCCGTCACGAACATGCTCTCGGCGCAACCGGGTGCATGCCCAGCGGGCGAGCCTTGAAGCAGGCCGTCCGACCGTCAGGCCGGAACAACCACCGGCCGCACCGTGAGGTGCCATGCCGGCGGCGCTCCCGAGGCGCCTAGGGCAGGGGCCAGTGGTTTCGGCTGCACGAAGGCCGGGCGCCGCGATCGGGTTCGCGGGGCCGGTTTTTTGTCTACAGGGGCGGATGAGGGGTGATGGAAGGTCTTTCGACACTTGCGTTTTCCGGCGTGTTCATGGCCGTGCTCGGCGTGGTTCTGGCCGGTGTGCTGGCGTTCGCCAATCGCAAGCTCTTCGTCTACGAGGATCCGCGAATCGGTGAGGTCGAGGAACTGCTGCCGAAATCGAATTGCGGTGCCTGCGGACAGCCCGGATGCCGCGGCTTTGCCGAGAAGGTCGTCACTGGCGATCTGCTGGTCGCGCAATGCACGGTGAGTTCCCCGCAGCAACGCGACGACATCGCCAACCTGCTCGGCGTTGATGCCGGCAGCATCGAGAAACAGGTCGCGCGCCTGGCCTGCGCAGGCGGCGCCCA
>SSTA01000335.1 GCA_009469685.1 Azonexaceae bacterium
CCGGCGCGGTACCCAATTGCCTCATCTGGCGCTTCGAAGCCGACGACCTGACCCGCCGTGCGCGCTACGCCACCCTTCCCCGCGGCGCCGATCTCGCCTCGGCCCTGAGACACCCTCAATGGGAAAAAAGGGTATTCAAGGAAGTGAGTGGCCACTTATGTTTTTCCAGGGAGGACCATCCGCTCCATCTGGGCGACCTCTTCTCGGTCAAGGTGGGTGCCGTATCGGGTGCCGACGACGTCTACACCGACCCTGTCCTAGGCACCCGCGAATTCGTCTGCTCCCGCACTGCCACCAGCGGCGAAACCCGGCGCATGATCTGGCAGCCCCCAGGCGGCCCCGGCCCCCATCCTGCTCTGCTGCCTCACAAGGCCCGGCTGATTGCGCGCCGCATCCGACCCTACGACGAAAGCAATTGGTGGCAGTGGGGCCGCGGCTATCCGGAAACCGACGCCCCCCGCATCTATGTGAACGGCAAGACCCGCCGGCCCGCTCCCTTCTTTCTCCATTCCTGCCCCCATTACGACGGCGCCGTCCTCGCCCTCTTTCCCCGTCGCCCCGATGCCGACCTGGCCGACCTCTGCGCCCGCCTCAACGCCGTAGACTGGGAAGCCCTGGGCTTCGTCTGCGACGGCCGTTTTCTGTTCACCCAGCGCAGTCTGGAAAACGCCCCTCTCCCGGCCTCGTTCGCGCCCCACCTGAATCCCGCCGTGTAAGATAGTTCCCTACGGCAGCACCCCGGAGTTTCCATGGTTCCCCACCTCACCACCGCCCTGTCGGGTCCCCTGCTCGACCTCGAGCGCCGCTTCCTCGACAACAGCACGGCCATCGAACATTGGCTGCGGGGGCAATGGCAAGACCACACCCCCCCCTTCTACGCCTCGTGCGATTTGCGGAATTCGGGTTTCAAGCTGGCCCCGGTGGATACCAATCTCTTTCCCGGCGGATTCAACAACCTCAACCCGGCCTTCCTGCCCCTCTGTGTCCATGCGGCCATGGTCGCCATCGAGAAGATCTGCCCCGATGCCCGCAACCTGCTCCTCATCCCGGAAAATCACACGCGCAACGTCTACTATTTGCAGAACGTTGCCCGGCTTGCCCACCTGCTCTCCCTGACCGGCTTGAACGTACGCATCGGGACGCTCTTGCCGGAGATCGCCGTGCCCACCCCCGTCGACCTGCCCGACGGCGGAACCCTGGTACTCGAACCCCTCAAACGGGGCCCCTACCGACTGGGCCTCGAAGGATTCGACCCCTGCGCGATCCTGCTCAACAACGATCTCTCGGCCGGGATCCCGCCGATACTCCAGGACCTCAACGAGCAATTCGTCCTGCCCCCTCTTCACGCCGGCTGGGCGGTGCGCCGCAAGTCCCATCACTTCACCGCCTATGCCGAAGTGGCGACAGCCTTCGGCGAACACATCGGCATCGATCCCTGGCGCATCAACCCCGCCTTTTCGGTCTGCCGCAGCGTCAATTTCCATGAGCGCCAGGGCGAAGAGTGTCTGGCGGCCAACGTCGCCGCCGTCCTTGACGAAATCCGGGAGAAATACCGCCAGTACGGCATCGACGAAACGCCCTACGTCGTGGTCAAGGCCGACGCCGGCACCTACGGCATGGGTGTCATGACCGTCCGCGACGCCGACGAGGTCATCGGCCTGAACCGCAAACAGCGCAACAAGATGAGCGTCATCAAGGAAGGCCTGGCGGTCAGCGAGGTCCTCATCCAGGAAGGCGTTCCCACCTGCGAGACCGTCCATGACGCGGTGGCCGAGCCGGTGATCTACCTCATCGACCGCTATGTGGTCGGCGGCTTCTACCGGGTGCATAGCAATCGCGGCAAGGACGAGAATCTCAACGCCCCCGGGATGCATTTCGAACCTCTGGCGTTCGAGACCTCCTGCAGTCTACCCGCGCCGGGTTGCAATCCGGACGACCCCCCCAATCGCTTCTACGCCTACGGCGTCGTTGCCCGCCTTGCCGCCCTGGCGGCCGCCATTGAACTGGAGCGGACGGCCCCCGAGGCCGCCTGACCCCGGCCCATGGACTTCCTCCCGCCCGCCCTTCCGACGCGCCCAGGTCTTCCACTGCGACTGGCCTTCGTGGTCGATCCGCTGGCCCATCTCAAGGCCTGGAAGGATTCCTCGGTGGCGCTCATGCGAGCCGCCCAAGTCCGGGGCCACGCGATCTTCGCCATCGAGGCGCCCAGCCTGGGCTGGCGATACCCCCGGAGCGACGGCGGTCCCACGGTGCGGGGCGAAGCCATCACTCTAGAACTGAACGACGACGACCGGGACTGGTACCGGGAAACCGGCCGCGAGGAAGTCCCGCTGGCCCATTTCGACGCCGTCCTCATGCGCCAGGATCCCCCCTTCGACAACGAGTATCTCGCAGCCACCTGGCTGCTTGAGCGGGCGGAGGCCGAGGGTGCCCGGGTCTTCAACCGTCCCCGAGCCCTGCGCGACCATTCCGAAAAACTCTCCGTCGCCGAATTCCCCGAGTTCACTCCCCCGGGGCTGGTCACCCGGGACATGGATGCCCTGGCCGACTTCATCGACCGCGAAGGCGACGCCGTCCTCAAACCCCTCGACGGCATGGGCGGGACCGGAATCTTCCGGGTGCGGCGGGACGACCCCAACCGCAACGTCATCGTCGAGACCCTCACCGACCTGGGTCGCCGCCGCATCGTCGCCCAGGGCTACCTGCCGGCCATCGCCCAGGGCGACAAGCGCATCCTCCTCATCGCCGGGCGGCCTGCCCCCTACGTCCTCGCCCGCATCCCGCGGCCGGGGGAAAGCCGGGGCAACCTGGCGACCGGCGGGACCGGGGTCGCCCGCCCGCTGTCGCCGGCAGACTGCGCCATCGCGGCCGCCCTCGGACCGGTCCTCTGGGAGCGGGGTCTCTTCCTGGTCGGGATCGACGTCATCGGCGACCGTCTGACCGAAATCAACGTCACCAGCCCGACCTGCCTGGTCGAAATCGAACAGCAGACCGGCTTCGACGTCGCCGCCGCCACCATCGCGGCCCTGGAGGACGTTTGCGCCGCCTGATCGCCCTGGCGCTCTTTCTCGGGCTGCTCGCCGGCTGCGGGCGGACTCCGGTCCAGCAGCAGGAAGCCTACGTCTTCGGAACCCGGGTCGAAGTCCTGGTGGTCGCCGCCGACCCCACCACCGCCCGCACCGCCATCGCTGCCGTCCTGCGCGAATTCGATCGCCTGCATCGCGCCTACCACGCCTGGCAGCCCTCCGAACTCACCGCCCTCAACGAGGCCATCGCCGCCGGCCGGCCCCACACGGTGACGCCGGAACTCGCCGCCTTCATCGTCGAGGCCCAGTCCCTGGCAGCCCAGGGGAACCATCTCTTCGATCCGGGAATCGGCGGCCTCATCGCCCTTTGGGGTTTCCAGTCCGACGAATTCAAAGCCGAGCTTCCTTCCCCCGCCGCCATCGCCGCCTGGCGCAAGACGCATCCCTCGATCGCCGACCTCACCGTCA
>SSTA01000061.1 GCA_009469685.1 Azonexaceae bacterium
GCTGCCAGATCGGTAGGCGGTTCCGGCCACGTCCAGATGTGCCCAGTCGTACTTCTTGGCGAATCGGGACAGGAAGCAGGCTGCAGTGATCGAGCCGCCCCAGCGGCCGCCAATATTGGCCATGTCTGCAAAGGGGCTCTTCAGGAGCTCCTGATAGTCGTCCCAAAGCGGCATGTGCCACGCGCGATCATGGGCGGAATCGCCGGCATCCAGAAGCTCCCGCGCCAAACTATCGCGACTGGCGTAGAGTCCGCTCGCCACGTGGCCCAGCGCGACCACACAGGCGCCGGTCAAGGTGGCGACGTCGATGACCGTATCGGGATCGAAGCGCTCGGCATAGGTCAAGGCATCGCAGAGGATCAGCCGTCCCTCGGCGTCGGTGTTGAGAATTTCTATGGTCTGGCCCGACATCGAGGTGACGATGTCCCCCGGACGGCTGGCGCTGCCGCCGGGCATGTTCTCGACGGCTGGGACGATCACGGTCACATTGAGCGGCAGTTTCATGCGGGAGACGGCGAGCAGTGTCCCCAGCACCGCGGCAGCACCGCACATGTCGAATTTCATTTCGTCCATCTCGGCTGCCGGTTTAAGGGAGATGCCGCCGGTGTCGAAAGTCACACCTTTGCCGACCAAGATGACCGGCTTGTCGGCTGTCTTGCCCCCCCGATAGCTCAGAATGATGAGCTTGGGAGGCTGGTGCGAGCCCCGCGCGACCGCGAGCAGAGAGTTCATGCCCAAGGTCTCCATTTCCGCCGCGTCCAGGACCTCGCAGGCCAGTCCGTGCTCTTTTGCCAGAGTGCTGGCCTGATCGGCGAGCCAAGTCGGGTGACAGACGTTGGGCGGGGTATTCCCCAGATTGCGGGCGAGGAAGCAGCCCTCTGCGATCGCAAGCCCCTGGGCGAGGGCCTCCTCGGCCCGGTTCAACTCGTTGCGCCGCTCTACTGCCAGAGTGAGTTTGCGGAGCGGCCGGCGAACTTCGTCCTTGCGGCTCTTGTAATGATCAAAGCGGTAAGTCGTCTCCAGGGCGGCAAGGGTGGATTGGCGCACGCGCCACGCAATGCTGCGCTTCTTGACGGCGATTTCGGTGAGGAACAAGGATGCGTCGAATGCCCCGGTCTCATTCAGCGTCTTGACGGCGGTCCGCACGGCGGCAGCGAATTCCTTTTCGCGGAATTCCTTCTCCTTGCCCAAGCCGACGAGGAGTACCCGATCGCAGAGGGTTCCCGGAACATTGTGCAGGAGGAGGGTGGATCCTGCCTTGCCTTCCATGTCACCCCGGCGCAGGAGGTCGGACAGGAAACCGCTGGCGGCCTTATCGAGCAGTTCGGCTGGCAGGGTGAGTTTTCGCGGCTCGAAGACGCCGACGACGACACAGGCGCTGCGCTGCTTTTCCGGGCTCCCGCTTTTTATGCTAAATTCCACTTGCCGCTCCTGATGACGCAAATTCAAGTAATCAGGGGATTATCCCCGTATTTTTTCAGTTTCGTCAAAGCATGATATTCGAGCGCGCCGCCCGGCGCGAATTCGCCCAGGCGGCGGCTGGCATCAGTGTTGTGCTGCTGGCCATCCTGACGTCTACCCAGCTGATCCGTCTGCTCAACGATGCGGCTGGAGGGCGTATTGCTCCGGAGGCGGTATTGGCGCTTCTCGGCTTTTCTGCGCTCAATTTTCTTCCCATTCTTCTGTCGCTGACGCTTTTTGTCGCGGTTTTGCTCAGTTTGTCCCGGGCTTACCGGGATTCTGAAATGGCGGTGTGGCAGTCCTGCGGGCTCCCGTTAACCGCCTGGTTGCGACCGGTGCTGAAATTCGGCTTCCCGATAATCCTGGTGATCGCGCTGCTCTCGGCCGTGCTTTCGCCCTGGGCTAGCCTGATGAGCGCCGAGTACAAGAACAAGCTTGCCAGTCGCAACGATGCCACGAGCCGGGTGACCCCCGGGGCTTTCCGTGAAACCGGGCAGGGGCAACGCGTGGTGTTCGTCGAGGCCATGGCCGACGATGTGAGCCGCGTCAGAAATGTATTCGTCGCCGCGGTGGAGAACGGCAAGCTCGGAGTGGTCATGGCGGCCACCGGCCACCAGGAATTCATGGAGAATGGCGATCGATTCATGGTGCTTGAAAACGGGCGCCGCTATGAAGTCGAACCGGGAACCCCGGAATTCAAGATCATGGATTTCGAGCGTTATGGATTCCGGACTGAAGATTCCGCGACCAAGCCGGCGGATCTCCTTCCAAGCCGTCAGCCGCTCTGGGACCTGTTGTTCGACGACCGTAGATCGGCCCGGGGAGAACTGGTGTGGCGCATTGGGGTACCGCTCTCCGCGCTCATTCTGGCGCTGATGGCGGTTCCTCTGTCCTATGTCAATCCGCGCGCAGGAAGATCGGCCAACATGCTGATCGCGATCCTGATCTACGCCATCTATAGCAACCTTCTCTCGGCCAGCCAGACCTGGGTCGCCCACGGCAAATTGTCTTTTTGGCTCGGCGTCTGGGCCGTCCATGGGCTGATGCTCCTGCCGGTCGCCTTTATGTTCTATCGGCGGATCAACCTGCGTCTTCCCCGGCCGGGAAGGCGATAGCCATGGGCCTCAAGCTTTATCAGCGGTACCTAATGCGGGAAACCTTCGCGGCGATCCTGCTGGTCCTGATGGCCTTTCTCGTACTTTTCAGCTTTTTCGACTTGATGAACGAATTGCAGAGCGTGGGAAAAGGCGGGTATCAATTTGGCCATGCCCTGATTTTCATCACTCTGAGCCTGCCGGGGCGCATCTATGAATTGATCCCCATCGCCGCGTTGATCGGGACGCTCTACGCCCTCTCGACCCTGGCCCGGCACTCGGAGATTACGGTATTGCGGGCCTCAGGCCTGGCGACCCGCGATCTCTTGCTGACGCTCTTCCGGATTGCCGGGATACTCGCCGCAATTTCTCTGGTCGTGGGCGAGGGGGTCATGCCCTTCTCGGAGAAATCGGCCCAGGAATTACGGGCGCGGGCCATCAAGAACGTCATTGCGAACCAGGGGTTCCGGACTGGGCTCTGGGTCAAGGATGGGAGAAACTTCATCAATATAGCCACGGCAACTCCGGATGCCCGGCTTCTCGGCGTGCGCATTTACAGCTTTGGCGAAGATTCGGCCCTGCAATCGGTTACCGAGGCGCGCGAGGGGAACTTTCAGGATCCGGACCGCTGGGTGCTGAGCGAAGTGGTCGCGACCCGCCTGGTCGGCGACAAAGCCACGGTCGAGCGACAGGACAGTCTGCTGTGGCAGTCGGCGATTACGCCGGACTTGCTGTCGGTCCTCATGGTAGCGCCGGAAAGAATGTCCCTTTATGGCTTGCAGCACTACACGCGCCACTTGGCCGAAAATCGTCAGAAGACCGAACGCTACGACATCGCCTTCTGGAAGAAGCTGATCTACCCGCTCGCCTCACTGGTCATGGTCGCCCTGGCGCTGCCCTTCGCCTATTCCCACAATCGCGTGGGCGGGGTGAGCCTCAAGATCTTCGCCGGAGTGATGATCGGCATACTGTTCCACATGCTCAATGGCCTGTTTTCCAGCCTGGGGGTCATCAATGCATGGCCGGCTTTCGCCAGCGCCGCGACGCCCTCGGCCATCTTCCTGGTTGCCGCCATGGGCATGCTTTGGTGGGTGGAGCGACGCTGACGCGTGGTCAGCGTCGGGGCTCTAAAACGATTCTCGTCCCGGCAATTCGGTCGTGGAGAAACTGGCGCTCCGAGTCGACGAGAGCCCAGAGGAATCCGGCGCCAAGCAGCGCGGTGCTGAGCCAGGCGGCCATATAGCGCAGGATTGCCTGCAAAGGGCGCAGAGGAGCTCCATCTGCGCCGACGATGCGCAATCTCCAGGTTTTCATCGCAAGCGTCTGGCCGCCATTCACCCAGAACCAGACGAAATAGAGCAGAAGCAGCAGGAAAAGGTGGACCCAGAGCAGTTTGGCTAGCGCGGCTTGGGCAAAAGCCGCCAGAACGATTTGCGGAATCAGGAAGCCCACCAGCAAAATGCCGAAGACGACAAGGCCTTCGTAAAGAAGACTGGAGAAAAGCCGGGCGAAACCCGGACGCTCTAGGACCGCCATC
Source organism: Azonexaceae bacterium (assembly GCA_009469685.1). The sequence continues at coordinate 4,093 of SSTA01000061.1, forward strand.
AGGGTTTTGCTGGAGCGGGGGCGGCGGGTTCGCTCGAAGCGGGGCTCTCGGGTGCCTGGGATTTCGGGCGTTCCCGCTCCTTGCGAACCTGCGCCCTTTCCTCTTCCGTGAGGCTGCTATAAGTTTCCCACTTCTGCTTCACGGCCTTCTTCTGTTCAGCGGGAAGCTGGTTGAACTCTTTGTAGCTGTCGCGGACCTTGCCGCGCTGCTCGGGCGTCAGGAGCGCCCATTCCCGCATGCGGTCGTGTACCCTGCGCTGCTCATCCGGGTTCAGCGAGGGATAGCGCTCGGCTATGACCAGCCATTTTTTCCGTCGAACATTTTCCAGGTTGTCCCACTCCGTTGCCAGGGGTGCCAATACGACACGCTGGTCCAGTGTGAGTTTGGACCAGGTGGGCTGGGGAGGGGTGCCGATGACCGCTGTGGTTGGAAGATCGGCGTGCGCCTGAGCTGCCAGAAGAAAGGCGGTAAGCGCTATTCCTCCGGCGAGTCTTTTAACCATTCGAAGAAATCATTGTCCAGGAAGGCCTCGGGCGGCAATTCGTCAGCCAGCAGCGCGCTGTCCACGTCGCCGATTTCGGTGACGTATTGGTGGCTGTGCCAATAAAACGCAATCCACATACCCAAAAGAAGCGCCGAAATCGAAAGAATATTCCGTAGATAGCGGTGGCTGCTCCCGAAACGCAGCGTCCAACCCGCGCCCGCACCGGTGCTCAACGCAAGTTGTGCTTGCGAGAGTTTTTGGCGCTCCAAGGCCTGATGCCTCGCAGCCTCGAGTCGGCGGCTGGCGGCTGGCGGGATTTCCTGCAATCCCTGGTTGAGTGCCAGTCCGACACGCCTGGCAAATTGCTCTGATTTCATAGTTTTATCCCTCTCGCCGAGAGTGCTGCGGCGAGCGCATGGGTGGCCCGGGAGCAATGCGTCTTCACGCTTCCTTCCGAGCAACCCATGGCCGCAGCCGTTTCGGCCACATCCATGTCTTCCCAGTAACGCATGAGAAACGCTTCCCGTTGACGCGTAGGTAATTTTGCCACTTCTTCCTCGATTGCCGCTACCGTTCTGGATTGCAGCAGTTGCGCTTCAGGTGATACAGCAAGGCCGGACCCATCCTCTGCAGCGATGGATTCCAGGGGGTCATGATCCTCGTCGTCATCCGAATTGAAGGCGGAGAGCACGGTGGTCCACAGCGATCGGACCTTGCTGCGGCGGAAGTAATCACGGATGGTGTTCTGCAGGATGCGCTGGAACAACATCGGAAACTCGTTTTCAGGACGGTCGCCATATTTTTCGGCAAGCTTGAGCATGCTGTCCTGGACGACGTCAAGGGCAACTTCTTCGTCGCGCACGGCGAACATGGCCTGCTTGAAAGCACGGCGCTCTACGGATTCGAGAAAATGGGAAAGTTGGTTGGGTGAGGCCAGGTGGTCTCTCCTCGGCGGAAAGCCTTGAAAACCTTATGGTTATTGTGCGAGTACCTTGACCGGAAATGGCTGCTCGATTAAGGTTATATGTTTTTCGGGCAACAGCTTTATTGGGCAAATAATGATGATCAGTGGTGCGGAAATTGTAATCAGGTGCCTCCAGGAAGAAAAGGTCGATTATGTCTTCGGCTATCCCGGCGGTTCCGTGCTTCATATCTACGATGCCCTCTTCAAGCAGGAGCAGGTGAAGCATATCCTTGTTCGCCACGAACAGGCTGCGGTCCATGCAGCGGATGCTTATTCCCGCTCATCTCAAAAGATCGGGGTCGCCCTGGTGACCTCCGGGCCTGGAGTCACCAATACCGTCACCGGCATTGCCACTGCGTATATGGATTCGGTCCCCCTGGTGGTCATCACCGGACAGGTGCCGACCGCCTACATCGGCCAGGACGCCTTCCAGGAGTGCGACACCGTTGGGATCACCCGGCCGTGCGTCAAGCACAATTTCCTGGTGAAGGACGTCAAGGACCTGGCCGTGACCATCAAGAAGGCATTCCATATCGCGGCGACGGGAAGACCCGGCCCGGTGGTGGTCGATATCCCCAAGGACGTCACCGCCCAGATGTGCGAATTCGACTATCCCAAGACCATCCAGATGCGGTCCTACAACCCGGTGGTCAAGGGGCATCTGGGACAGATCAAGAAGGCTGTTCAACTGCTGGCCGAAGCCAAGCGGCCGATCATCTATACCGGTGGGGGCGTGATTCTGTCGGATGCCGCCGAGAAACTCACGGAACTGGCGCACCGCCTGAAGTTTCCGGTGACCAACACCCTCATGGGCTTGGGCGGCTATCCCGCTACGGACCGACAATTCGTCGGCATGCTGGGGATGCACGGTACCTTCGAGGCCAATATGGCCATGCATTACGCCGACGTGATCCTTGCCGTGGGAGCCCGCTTCGATGATCGCGTGATCGGCAATCCTGGGCATTTTGGCGAAGAGCCGCGCCGCATCATCCACATCGACATCGATCCTTCGTCCATTTCCAAGCGCGTCCGCGTCGATGTGCCCATCGTCGGGAATGTGCCCGACGTCATCGACGAAATCCTCAAATTGATGGATGGCGGTTTCAAGGCCGATCCGGGAGTGGCGGACTGGTGGAAGCAGATCGAGGAATGGCGCGGACGGGATTGCCTGCGCTACAAGCAGGACAAGCTGATCATGCCCCACTACGTGATCGAAAAGCTTTACGAAGTGACTGGCGGCGATGCCTACGTCACCTCCGACGTCGGTCAGCATCAGATGTTCGCCGCCCAGTATTACAAGTTCAACAAACCCCGTCGCTGGATCAATTCCGGTGGTCTGGGCACCATGGGGGTGGGGCTGCCCTATGCCATGGGGGTTCTGTTCGCCAACCCGGGGGCACAGGTGGCTTGCGTCACCGGCGAAGCGTCGATTCAGATGTGCATCCAGGAACTGTCGACTTGCAAACAGTTCGAGTTGCCGATCAAGATCATCAACCTCAATAACGGCTATCTGGGCATGGTCCGCCAGTGGCAGGAGATGTTCTATTCCAGCCGCTATTCCGAATCCTACGTCACGTCGCTGCCCGACTTCGTCAAGCTGGCCGAATCCTACGGCCATGTCGGTATGAAGATCGAGCGGCCGGAGGATGTCGAGCCAGCCCTGAAGAAGGCCTTCACCGAGCACAAGAACGACCTAGTCTTCATGGACTTCATTGTCGATCCAGCCGCCAACGTCTTTCCCATGGTGGCGGCCGGCAAGGGCCTGACCGAAATGATTCTGGCAGAAGACCTGTGATCGGGGAGCACGACACCATGCGACACATCATTTCCATTCTGATCGAAAACGAAGCCGGCGCCCTGTCCCGGGTAGCCGGGCTGTTCTCCGCCCGCGGCTACAATATCGAATCCCTCACCGTGGCGCCCACGGAAGATCCCTCCCTCTCGCGGATGACCATCCTGACCCGGGGATCCGACGAGGTGCTGGAGCAGATCACCAAACAGTTGAACAAACTGGTCGATGTGGTCAAGGTCGTCGATCTATCGGAAGCCGCCCACGTGGAGCGTGAGCTCATGCTCATCAAGGTCCGCGCGACGGGTAAGGACCGCGAAGAGATGAAGCGCATGGCCGACATCTTCCGCGGCCGCATCATCGACGTGACAGAATCGACCTATGTGGTCGAACTCACGGGGGCCAGTTCCAAGTTGGATTCCTTCATCGCCGCCCTCGATGGCGGACTGATTCTGGAAACCGTCCGTACCGGTGTCTGCGGTATCGGCCGCGGCGATCGCATCCTCAAGGTTTAGTCGGGCGAGGTGGGAGCTGAGGGGCATGCCCCTCGATCGCTCCTGCGCCTCACCCCGACGCATCATCATTCGACGAAAGGAAAACCCATGAAAGTTTATTACGACAAGGACGCCGACCTTTCCCTGATCAAGGGCAAAAAGGTCACCATCGTCGGTTACGGCTCCCAGGGACACGCCCATGCCCAGAACCTGAAGGATTCCGGGGTCAAGGTCACCGTGGGCCTGCGCAAGGACGGTGCATCCTGGGCCAAGGCGGAAAAGGCCGGCCATAAGGTCGAAGAGATTGCCAAGGCAGTGAAGGGCGCCGACGTGGTCATGATTCTGCTCCCCGACGAGCAGCAGCCCTCGGTCTATTACCAGCATGTCGAGCCCAATCTCAAGAAGGGCGCCGCCCTCGCTTTCGCCCACGGCTTCAATATCCACTACAACCAGATCGTTCCGCGGGAAGACGTGGATGTGATCATGGTGGCCCCCAAGGGTCCCGGTCATACCGTCCGTTCCGAATATCTCAAGGGGGGCGGCGTGCCGTCCCTGATCGCTGTCTTCCAGGACAAGACCGGCAAGGCCAAGGACGTTGCCCTCTCTTACGCAGCGGCGAACGGCGGCACCAAGGGCGGTGTGATCGAAACCAATTTCCGCGAAGAGACCGAGACCGATCTTTTCGGCGAGCAAACGGTTCTTTGCGGTGGGGCTGTAGAGCTGGTCAAGATGGGGTTCGAGACGCTGGTCGAAGCCGGTTATGCGCCGGAAATGGCCTACTTCGAGTGCCTGCACGAGCTCAAGCTGATCGTGGACCTCATGTACGAGGGCGGAATCGCCAACATGAATTACTCCATCTCGAACAATGCGGAGTATGGCGAGTATGTGACGGGCCCGGAAGTGATCAACGAGCAATCGCGGGCTGCGATGCGCAATGCCCTGAAGCGGATCCAGGAGGGCGATTACGCCAAGATGTTCATCCAGGAAGGTAAGACCAACTATCCCGCGATGACGGCCCGTCGCCGCCTTACCGCAGCGCATCCCATCGAGCAGGTGGGCGCCAAGCTGCGCGACATGATGCCTTGGATCAAGAAGAATAAGCTCGTTGACCAGTCCAAGAACTAAGGACTTGGTGAGGGCTCGGTAGAGCGTCGTTGCTCGCGCTTGCCGTACTGAAGTACTGTCTGCGCGCTCGCGCCTAGCGCTACCTTCGCTTTGGGCGGTGTCCGTTTCTGACCCGCCCAAAGTCTTGAATGGGGTATCAATGAACTATCCGCATCCAATTCTTGCCCGCGAGGGCTGGCCTTTCATCGCGGGCTCGCTGATCCTGGCGCTCGCCGCGTCCTACGCCGGATTGTGGTCCCTGCCGTTGTGGATCATCTTCGTCTTCTGCGTTCAGTTTTTTCGCGATCCGGGTCGCGTCATCGCCGGCAATGGAGCAAAAAGCGTGGTGGCTCCGGCCGATGGGCGGGTGATTGTCGTCGAGGAGACCGAAGATCCCTACCTGAAGCGTCGGGCGCTGAAAGTCAGCGTATTCATGAACGTCTTCAACGTTCATTCCAACCGGGCTCCCGTCGATAGCACCGTCGTCCAGAAATGGTACAACCCGGGTAGCTTCCTGAACGCCGCCTGGGCCAAGGCATCGACTGAGAACGAGCGTTGCGCTCTCCATCTGAAGACCCAGGACGGACGGGATGTGACCTGCGTCCAGATCGCCGGACTGGTGGCGCGCCGTATCCTGAATTATGTCGATTCGGGCAAGACCTTGGCCCGGGGTGAGCGCTACGGATTCATTCGCTTCGGTTCCCGGGTCGATCTTTATTTGCCGCTCGATACTCGGGTGAAAGTGACGATCGGCGAAAAAGTGTATGCTTCGACCACCCTGTTGGCGGAACTCTCCTAGGCGATGACCGAACTCAAACCGCGAAAAGCCCTGTTCAATCCGGAGCTCCGGCGCCGCGGCATCTACATCGTCCCCAATCTGTTTACCACCGCTGCGTTGTTCTGCGGCTTTTTCGCCATCGTTCAGGCAATGCAGGGGGACTTCGAACGGGGGGCGATCGCCATCTTCATCGCCATGGTCTTCGACGGCCTCGATGGCCGGGTCGCCCGTCTGACCCACACCCAGTCCGCCTTCGGTGCCGAATACGATTCGCTCTCCGATATGGTCAGCTTTGGGGCGGCCCCGGCTTTGGTGGTTTACGAGTGGGCCTTGAAGGATATGGGGCGTCTGGGGTGGATCGCTGCCTTCATCTACTGTGCCGGCGCTGCGCTTCGCCTTGCGCGGTTCAACACGAACCTGGAAGTGACCGACAAGCGCTTTTTCCAGGGACTTCCTTCTCCGGCGGCGGCGTCCCTGGTGGCGGGCCTGGTGTGGGTGATGATCGACCATGGGTTCTCAGGACAGGACGTCCGTTGGCTGGCCTGTGTCCTGACCCTCTTCGCCGGGGTGACCATGGTGTCCAATTTCCGCTACTACAGTTTCAAGACCATCAATCTCAAGAAGAGCGTGCCGTTTTTTGCGGTGGCGGCCATTGCGCTGGGCTTCGCCCTGGTCTCCCTGAGCCCGGGGATGACCCTGTTCGTCTTCTTCGTCCTCTACGGATTGTCGGGCTACGTCCTGGCCATTCTTGGTCTGGTGCGCCGCCGACCGGCGGCCTGATCCGGTTTCCCCTGACTGCGCCCCACCACGCCCCTGGCGGTTCCTGGTGCCTGGGGTAAAATCGCTGTCCCGCGGCAGCCGATTTCTGGGTTTTGCGGCCTTTTCGAATGGAGTCAGCCATGAAACAGCCCCTGGTCATTTTCGACACCACCCTGCGCGACGGCGAGCAGAGTCCCGGCGCCTCCATGACCAAGGAAGAAAAGCTGCGGGTGGCGCGACAGCTCGAAAAGATGCGGGTGGATGTCATCGAAGCGGGCTTCGCTGCGGCGTCTCCCGGCGATTTCGATGCAATCCAGGCCATTGCCGGGGCGATCAAGGATTCCACCGTTTGCTCCCTGGCCAGGGCCAATGAGAGCGACATCCGGAGGGCCGGCGAAGCAATCAGGCTCGCCAAGTCGGGTCGCATCCATACCTTTATCGCCACCAGCCCCATCCACATGGAGAAAAAGCTGCGTATGGCTCCCGACCAAGTGGTCGAGCAGGCCGTCAAGGCTATCGCCTGGTCGCGCGAATACACCGACAACATCGAGTTTTCCGCCGAGGATGCCGGTCGCTCCGAACTGGATTTTCTCTGCCGCATCTTCGATGCCGTCATCCAGGCCGGCGCGACCACCATCAACGTTCCGGATACCGTCGGCTACAACATTCCCTTCCAATTTGCCGAGACCTTGCGCAAGGTTATCGAACGGGTGCCCAATTCCGACAAGGTCATCTGGTCGGTGCATTGCCATAACGATCTCGGCTTGGCCGTGGCCAACTCGCTCGCTGCCGTGTTGTCGGGTGCCAGGCAGGTGGAA
>SSTA01000336.1 GCA_009469685.1 Azonexaceae bacterium
GACGACAAGGGTGAATTCCTGCGCGTCGTGCGGCCGACGCCGGCATCGTCCAACTACCTGGGCAAGAACTGCGTTGCCTGCCACCAGGTTCCCGAGGGCACGCCGCTCGGGCTGGTCAGCATGAAGATCTCGCTAGATCAGGTGAATGAGGCCGTGGCGAGGCAGCGTCTCAAGTCAGTGGCTGCTGCGCTGGTGGTCAGCATTCCGCTTCTGGCATTCATCTGGCTGTTCATTCGCCGCTTTGTCACCACACCGCTGGAACACATGGTGCAAGGCCTTCAGGACATTGCGAGCGGCGAAGGCGACTTGACCCGTCGGCTCGATACGGGCTGTGGCGACGAGATCGGCCGGGCGTCATCGGCATTCAATAACATGATGGAAAAGTTTTCCGAACTGGTGCGCCATGTCGGCGAGTCGGCCGCCCAAGTCTCGTCAGCGTCGAGCGATCTGACCGGGAGCGCAGGCGAAGTCGCACGCGGCTCCCATGAGCAGTACGAGAAGTCAACGGCGACCACCGAGGCCGTCAAGCGCATGGTGCGCAGCATCGTTTCGGTGGCGGAAAGCACGGAGAAGGTTCACGGCCAGTCGCAAGAAAGCCTGGCGCGCTCCGAGGCCGGCAACCAGAGCATGTCGCAATTGATTGGTGAAGTGGGCATGGTGGAGTCGACCGTGCGCGAGATCGCCGAATCGGTCAGCCAGTTCGTCAATAGCACGGCGGCCATTTCCAACATCACGCGCGAAGTGAAAGACATCGCCGATCAGACCAATCTGCTTGCGCTCAACGCGGCGATCGAGGCCGCCCGCGCTGGCGAACAAGGCCGTGGCTTTGCCGTCGTGGCGGACGAAGTCCGCAAACTGGCCGAAAAATCCAGTGCATCCGCTGGCGAAATCGACAATATCACCCGGGCCCTTGCCCAGCAATCGGATACCGTTCAGGCCTCGATCGACCGCGGCCTGGCCCATATCGAGTCCAGCCAGGGCTCCATGGAAGCGGTCGTGGGCGTCCTCGGCGAGGCCAGCAACTCCGTCACCCGGGTAGGTCTCGGACTGGACGATATCGCCAGAGCGACCGAAGAACAGCGGGCGATCAGTACCGAGGCCTTCAAGAACATCGAAGCGATCGCTGACATGGCCAGGCGCAATAACAGCGCGGCAAATCAGACCGCTGCCGCGGTGCAAACGCTGGAATCCCTGGCGGCTGCGCTCCAGAACACGGTCGGCCGATTCCGTACCTGAAGATGGAAGCGGGTGCGTCTCGGATTGGGGTCTTGAAGTCCAGTTGATCGCCCTTACATGGTGCGGGTTATTGGAGGAGCCCGAACCATGCAGCAGCCACAAAACCCTGAATCCTTGCCGCCAGGCAGTACGGAACCGTCCGCGGAGACACCTGCAGCCGACGCTTCGCCGGCTCCGGAGGTCATGCCCAGCCTGGAGGAAATGCTCAAGGCCGCCGAGTTGAAGGCCGCCGAACACCACGATGCCTGGCTGCGCGCCAAGGCAGAAGGTGAAAATATCCGGCGTCGCGCCCAGGAGGACATAGCCAAAGCCGGAAAATTCGCCATTGAGCGATTTGCCGGGGAACTCTTGGCGGTGAAGGACAGCCTGGAAGCGGCGCTGGCCAATGAAAAGCAGGATGCCGAGACGCTGCGCGCCGGTGTTGAACTGACGCTGAGGCAACTCGTTTCCGCGTTCGAAAAGTCGGCACTGCTCGAGATCAATCCCGGCGGCCAGAAATTCGACCCGCACCAGCATCAGGCGATCAGCCAGATGGAAGCCGATGGCGAGCCGAACACCGTGATCAATGTGCTGCAGAAAGGCTATGCGTTGAACGAACGCGTGATCCGTCCTGCGCTGGTCATCGTGTCCAAGGCGAAGGCGGTTGCGCAGGATGCGCCGCCGAGCCCGGCAGCTTGAACGCCGCCGCCAAATCCCCATATCCGGTACAGGGTTAGCAATTCGTCCCGGCGACGCCCGGGGGTACAACATTCAGCGCAAAGGAAGAACATCATGGGCAAGATCATCGGCATCGACCTCGGCACCACCAACAGCTGCGTCGCCATCATGGAGGGCGGCAAGCCCAAGGTGATTGAAAACTCCGAAGGCGCGCGGACCACGCCGTCCATTGTTGCTTACGCGGAAGACGGCGAGATCCTTTGTGGTGCCTCGGCCAAGCGACAGGCCGTCACCAACGCCAAGAACACGTTGTTCGCGGTGAAGCGCCTGATCGGCCGCCGCTTCGAGGAAAAGGAGGTGCAGAAAGACATCGACCTGATGCCCTTCAAGATCGTCAAGGCGGACAACGGGGACGCCTGGGTGGAAGCGCGCGGCAGCAAGATGGCGCCGCCCCAAGTGTCCGCCGAAGTGCTGCGCAAAATGAAAAAGACCGCCGAGGACTACCTTGGCGAAGAGGTCACCGAGGCGGTGATCACCGTGCCAGCCTATTTCAACGACAGCCAGCGTCAGGCCACCAAGGATGCCGGCCGCATCGCCGGCCTGGAAGTCAAGCGCATCATCAACGAGCCGACCGCGGCGGCACTGGCCTTCGGCATGGACAAGCAGGAAGGCGACCGCAAGATCGCGGTGTATGACCTCGGCGGCGGCACTTTCGACATCTCCATCATCGAGATTGCCGAACTCGACGGCGAGCACCAGTTCGAGGTGCTGTCAACCAACGGCGACACTTTCCTCGGCGGCGAGGATTTCGACCAGCGGCTGATCGACTACATCGTCACCGAGTTCAAGAAGGAACAGGGCGTCGACCTGAAGAACGATGTGCTGGCCCTGCAACGGCTGAAGGAAGCCGCCGAGAAGGCCAAGATCGAACTGTCGTCGAGCCAGCAGACCGAGCTCAACCTGCCCTACATCACCGCCGACGCGTCGGGCCCGAAGCACCTGACGATGAAGCTCACCCGCGCCAAGTTCGAGTCGCTGGTCGACGAGCTGATCGCCCGCACCATCGAGCCCTGCCGCATCGCCATCAAGGATGCCGGCGTCAAGGTCGGCGACATCAACGACGTGATCCTGGTCGGCGGCATGACCCGGATGCCCAAGGTGCAGGAGAAGGTCAAGGAGTTCTTCGGCAAGGAACCGCGCAAGGACGTGAACCCGGATGAAGCCGTGGCCATCGGCGCCTCGATCCAGGGCGGCGTGCTGCAGGGCGAAGTGAAGGACGTGCTGCTGCTCGACGTCACCCCGCTCTCGCTCGGCATCGAGACCCTCGGCGGCGTGATGACCAAGCTGATCGCCAAGAACACCACGATCCCGACCAAGGCGGCGCAGACCTTCTCCACCGCCGACGAC
>SSTA01000337.1 GCA_009469685.1 Azonexaceae bacterium
ACGCTCGACGGGGGAGGTGCGGGCCCACTTGTCGAAAGCGGCGTGGGCGGCGTCCAGGGCCAGTTCCACGTCCTCGGCGGTGGACCGGGCGGCCTGGGTATAGGGCCGCCCATGGATCGGGGTGATGACGTCGAAGTATTGACCTTTGACCGGGGCGACCCACTTGCCGCCGATGAAGTTGTCGTACTTGGCCTTGTAGGCGATCTTGGCGCCTGCGGCGCCGGGTGCAGCGTAGAGCATTTGTTTCTCCTCAAAGAATTTGATAGGGAAAGACGCGTTGCAGCATGGGAGCGAGCTTGATATTTCTCTCGAGTCCGCAGGCTTGCAATAAGTGGTAAACTACATGCCTGTTAATCATATCCACTTGCCTTCGGATAAGCAATATTTTTTTTACTGCTTTAAATCGTTGGGCAGATGCTGACTTATTCCTGTGAGAAGTTGATCAACGCAGCACGTCTCGATGAAGGCAGTGCGCCCCGACTCGGGGTGGCATTGAATTCCACAAATGCCTGAGATTTTCTTTTGTCAGCAGGTGTCGGTCGGACTGTGCAAGATGCAGGGTCGAGTTTGATCAGAGGACCGGTTTGCGAATGAATTGCCACGCTTTCGCAAGACGAGTCACAGCGTCGGCATAGCGAGGTCCAGCAGGAGTCAATCAGCAGATCGACCGAAACCGGACCTGCCGATTCGGATCGCGGGCTCTTGGGCAGGTTTCGGGACGATGCGGCCGTTCTCGGAGGGGAACTGACCGCTCCTGGCCAGCTGTTGCCTGACGTGTCTACACGAGAGGCTGAATGGCAGTAGGCAACTCGTCCCGGTCGGTCGCCCCTTCAAACGGCGAGAGTCGGCACGCGTGCACCGATCATTTTTTCCGCGGCACCTCCTCCTTCACCCTAGGGTCGGGTGCCAACTGCCGCCTGGAAAATGAAGCTGAAGTCGGCGGAAACGGCTGGGTGGCTCGCGAGGGCGCCATTTACGTGGCAGGTGGTGCAGGTGGTGGTCTGGAGATACGTTTCCATCGTTGTATTGGCCACCGGCAGCGCTGGAATGGTTGGACCGAAACGGGCCGGAACGGCCTGGGGCACCTCCGGATCTTGCAGGGGACTGGGAGACCACTGTACGTTGATCAATTTGTAATAGCGCCATATGGAGTTCGCATGAGTTTTGGCAATGCTAGCCTGGACCACGCGGTTGGCGTTGTCGACATCGGCCTGAATCGGAATCGTGCGCACGGTCTGGATGGCCCGAGGCGGGGGGCAATTTCCGCCGATGTGGTATGGCGGGCGGGTATTGGGTTTGCACCCAATCGTCACCGACCTGGGCATGGGGCCGCCGTCCGGCTCCGCTAGACAGCGTCGATCGCTGACGATGACCTCGCGCGGTTGGCAACGGTCGTTGTGGAGATTGAAGCTGCCGCTCACGGGTCCGTTTTCGTCGGGAACGTTGTCGACGTGCTCGAAGGTCGCCCAGAAGTAAGAGGGTTGGCTGGTAGTTTTCTGGATGATGTGCAACCCGACGAGGGCGACCCGGGTCAGACGGCAGTCCGTTCCTTCGGCATCGAGCACGGCGGCGTCACTGGTCTTGAAGTATCCCCATTTCGGATTCTCCGGGTCCGGCGCTTCCATCCAGGCTGCCTTCACGACGATCGCGCCGCTCCTGCCTTCCAGACTGCCCTTGGGGAGCACCAACGGATGACCGGAGGCGACGAATGCCGCCTGGCCGTCCGTGCGGTAAAGGCGATTGGCAGCGATGAATTCGACGATTTCCCGATTGACGCGGATCTCGTACCAGAGGTTCGTGTCATTGCTGGCCCCGATCCAGGAGGGCTGGTGGTTCGGCGCCCCGGCCTGTTCCGTGTAGTTGATGCGGGGCCGCTTGCTCTCCGGCCCGGGAGGAGTCTGCAACACGGTTAACTCCTCTGGGCCTGCCAAGCCCGCAGCCTTGACCCGCGCCGCGCAGCTCGCCGGCAAGGAAACATGCCGATCCGCCGCAGGTGGCACTCCGCTAGGACGGAATACGTCGGCCAGACTCGGAAAAGTCTGCCATTGCACAGGACCTCGGTCGCCGGGTTGGCCGAACCGATCTCCGACGGCAGGCCAGTTCAGGGCGATGAATTGCTGCCAAAGATAGCAATTGACCGTCTTATGACTGGTGGTATTGGGCGCGTCGCCGGCCACCGCGCCGGAGTAGGACAAATAGATGAAGGCGGCGCATTTGCTCGCGTAGGACGACTCAGAACGCGCCAGGGATGGGAGCAGGAGAAAAACACCGAGGGCCAGCGAAATCAGGAGATGGAGAAGGACCTTCAATGTGCTACTGCTGCAGGATTCGCGCTCGCCCGCCGCAACTACTTGTGTTGTGGTGCAACGTGAGTACGGCACCCGGCCGCGATCCGTGGATATGGGATGCTGGAAAGCAAGAGAGGACATGGAATCTTCCATCCGAAGGTAGCGAACCGAATTCCGAGTGTAGCCAGCGTGCGCCACCCGCAACTTCCTTCGCCCCCGGGCAGGCAGCTCGAGTCCGCTTATCGGGCAAGTTGCCCGGCTGCTCGCAGAAATGGGGCGCGCTTCCCATCGTCCGCTTTAGAGATTTTCTTGAACGCCCACGTCTGTCCGGAAAGAGCCGGCTCGGCTGGATCCCCTACGCCGCCGTACGGAATGCCCTGCGGCGGCTATCGGGTGTCGGGCGGGAATACGAGTTCCCGGCCGACACCGGACGTTGCTTGCGTCGATTTATTTCCGGATACTAGGCCGCAAGTCGAGGGCGAATGCTTCGCCATGCCGATCGAGAAGCCTGGTTTTCTCCGACTCCTTCTGCCCATGACATCGGTGCGATTCGTTCTCTTCGTCATCTCCCTCACGCTGACTGAATCGGCCCACGCGAGTTATGGCCAGATGCGGCTCGACGGGCTGCTGACATTTCTTGGCTTGGTGGTTTTTTTCTGCCACGTCGGGCTCGTGAATCTACTCTTGTACGGTAAGTTGTTTCGCAAGCGCGCTCTGGTGGTCGCCGCCGGCGTGGTCTCTCTGGCGCTGGCTGCATTCCTGATTTTTGTCATTTCGTCGCCCAATGAGATGGCAGGTGTCGCCAAGCTTTTTTCCTACGGCCTGGCTCGCATACTGCTGGCCATTGCGCTGGTAGCGACATTGCCCTACGTGCTCCTGGCGCCGATCGCACAGTTCTCGGCCGTGGACGATGGCCTGCCTTCGCCGCGCTGGGTCAGTCTCGGGCTGTCGCTGCAGATGGCTTTGGTGCCGGCATTGATAGCGCTGTCCTTCGTCGACGACGCTATTCGTCACAAGGAATTTGCCGCAGGCCGTTCGGAAGGGATGGCGGTGAAAGCGGGGGATTTGTCATCGCTGCTGCAGCGCGCTGAGCAACGGCGCGAACGCATCTGGGCTACTCCGTGGTTTTATCCGTGGCGCGAGCGTTCTTCCACGACATCCTACTTTCCGTCTTCGGGTTGGGTGGGAGGGATGGGCCTCGGGCTGAATGATTCGCCGCTCATCGCGACGATTGCGCCCCTGGGCGCGGAAGACGGCCGAGCACTCGCGACGCTGGCACATCAATACGTCGTGCCCGGTGTGGCGCCGAATGTGTACTTCAAGCTGGTGTGGGACGCGCTGCAGCCGGGGGGCGAGTACCTGAAGTTCGAGACTGTTTGGATAAGAGACGAGATGCTGCTGCCTTTGCTGGAGCGGCTCGAATCGGAGGGTGAGGCGCGACTTTGTGCGACTGGACGCATGGAGCGTCGGACGCGCGACATCCTTCGCAATGCCTATGTCGCGCGGGCCGAAGATCGCGGCAACGCGTCCCCTTGGAGCGACTACGTCAAGCGCGTTGCGCGCATCTGCCCGAACGCTGACGAACTGAGCCTCTGGCCGCGCTACGTTCAATGAGTAGGCTTAATCGGTCGCGCCAGGTCGCCAAGCAATCGTTGCCCACTGCTACGCCTGAAATTCAAAGCGCAACGTTTCAATGTTTCCAACCTATCCGACGTCCCCCCATTTTCAGTAGCAGAGGACTCTAGAGTCCGGGGTTAATTTACCGGAATTCATGGGCATTCTGAGCTGGAAAGTACCGTCCGATATCTCGGCAATGAGGTTGATGACGCGCTGAAAATCTCCAGGCAGACTGAAATCTAGCCACCACGCCATACGGCCGCCGGGGAAATACCGTGTGACCGCTTTCTGGCAGCATGTCAGAGGCGTACTTTCGCCCTGAGCGAACCTTTGTGCGCTCCCCAAAGTTGTCGTGCATCGGGCAGTTCTTACCGGAAACCAGCCACATCGCCCAGCACCGGTACGCAACATATTGGTCGCGGTGCAACAGGAGCGAGCCTGCCGGTGGGAAACGCCAAGCCGAGGATCGCGGCTCGTCACCCCAAAAGAAAGGACCCGCCGTAGCGGGCCCGCTCTCTCTTATTCCGGTAAACGGTACCCAGGATCTGCGACCTCTAGTTCCGGCTCAGCGAGTTGCGGCGTCGCGCCCAGAGCAGCAGGGGCAGCGCCAGACCGATCAGTGGTAGTGGACCGGGCTCGGGCACCTCAGCACCCTGAGCTACGCGTAGCGACTGTTGGACGACACAGCAGAAATCGAAAACTTGCGGGTCGCCGATATCGCCAAAATTGCCGTTGGTGCCTGAGATGCCTCCGGCGCTGCTGGTGAGCCCGCCCTGAGTGTCGGCGAGGCTGTCGATGGACCATGTGTACGTGAAGCTCTGATCGGACACCAAGCCTAGATAGTAGACCTCGCTCGCGAGTAGAGTCAGCGAGAACAGCGGCGAGTCGTACCACTGGTTAACGCCTCCCGCGGCCCCTACGGCAATCAGCGGGCTCAGGTACAGGCGAACCGCAGCATCGTCGAAAATCGCGAACTGGACGTTGCCAGCGGCTTCCTGTCGGCCGAATGTCCCAAACTGGTTGATCGTGACGTCGGACCCGCCCACTTCCAGGCGCGTGAGAATCCCACCCGGATAACCGGAAGTGGCGGGACCGCGCGTTTCCTCAGTCACGGTACCCGTAGGCGTATTGTCGTGAATGATTCCCGCCCCGGCGCTCGACGCCCACATTGCAGTGCTGCACAGCGCTGCGCACCACAGATTTCGAAATTTCATGTCGCACCTCAAGTGTCTTCCCCCAGCCGGGGTATGCCCGATCACCAGCAATGTATGTGCCATTCAATGTTTTCAACGAGTTGTGCGGTGAGCCCTCCCCGTTCGTTGCGGGACCGTAAGATTTTCCGACAATAGCCCGGCCTGTCTCTCCGCATTTCGAGGTCTTTTGTGGCGTGGGCGGCCACGGCGTGGATTGTTCGGCGGGAGCGATGCTAGTAGGTCCCGTAAACGGACGGGGCACGTGCATAGGCTGCCACCTTGACCGCATCCCCCATCAAGACCGGGTGAGTAAGGCCATCGACCCCGCCTTACTCGCCCGGCCATCGCGCTTCGATCTGCTGCTCGCACAGGCCATTGAGATTGGGGTTCCTGTCGAAAATCTTGGAGCGATACCGGTATGGCACGTTGTACGCGTCAAGTTGTTCAAATGCAGATTAGGTAGCTGGTTGTCCATAGAGCTGGCAGCGACACGGAGGGCGTAACGCGAAGCCAATGGCTACGCAATTCACCCAGTTGAAATACCTGGACGGCATGTAGTCGGAGCATTTCCGCTGGATTCAGGCCCAATTCCCGGGGTCGGCAACGGCCGATCAAGAGCCAGTTCCAACTCCCTTCTCGTGTCCCTTGTCACCAATTCTTCACCCACCACACCCAATATTTCGATAATATTCGAATCATGGAAACATTAACCGCCGCCGAACTCCTCGCCGCCCTCGGGCACGAATCCCGCCTTTCCATCTTCCGCC
>SSTA01000338.1 GCA_009469685.1 Azonexaceae bacterium
GCTGAAAGGGTGCGGCGCTTTGCCGACATTCTCCTGGCCGCCGGGATCGTCACGACAACGCGCAAGACGCGAGGGGATGATATCGACGCTGCCTGCGGTCAACTTGCCGGCCAGGTTCGCGACAAGACCCGGCGCTCAGCCGGGCACAGCATTCCACTGAAGGAGGTCAGGATTTGAGCCTTAGGATTTCATCCGGAGCGGCGGTTCTGCTCATCCTGGGATCGACGCTGACGATGCCCGCCCACGCCCAGCAAGCCATCGATCCGCAGACCCAGAAACCGATCTATGGTGCCGATCCCAGAGCCCGCGCCAAGATTCATACGGAGCTTGCGTCCCTTTACTTCCAGGACGGGAACATGGCCGTCGCCCTTGAGGAATTGGGCATCGCGATCAACGCCGATTCCGGTTACGCCATCGCCTACAACGTCCGCGGACTGGTGAGGGCCTATCTGCGAGAGTTGCCCCTGGCGGAGGAGGATTTCCGCAAGGCGATCAACCTTGCGCCCAACGACCCGGAAATCAACAACAACTACGGGTGGTTCCTCTGCGAAAACGGCAAACCCCGCCAGGCCATCACTTATTTCCTCAACGCCATCAAGAATCCGCTCTACACCACTCCCGATCTGGCTTATGCCAATGCCGGATCCTGCGCGATCAAGGCCGACGATCTCGAGGGGGCGGAGAACTATCTCACTTCGGCGATTCGACTCAACGGTTCGGGAGGCGTGGTGGCGAGAGTGCATATGGCCAACCTCCAGTATGCGAAGGGCAATCTGGTCGAGGCGCGTCGAGTGCTTTCCGAAGCCTTGCGTGCGATGGAACCGCCTACTCCGCAAGTTCTCTGGTTGGCCCTGCGCATCGAGCGCAAGCTGGGCAATCGGGAAGCTGAGAGCGTCTTTGCCGCCCAGCTTCGGGGGCGCTACCAGGAATCGAAGGAATACCAGGAATTCTTGAAGGGTAATTTTGAATGAACGCGGAAGTCTACGCGGCGTCCGCCGAAACGGTGGACATTCCCGTCCTGCCCAGCGTGGGAAACCAGTTGTCTGCGGCACGCGAGGCCAAGGGACTTACCGTGGCCGACGTGGCCCAGGCGTTGAAGCTCGGCGTTCGTCAGGTTGAGGCGCTGGAGTCGGGAACTTGGGGCGGTCTGCCGGGCGCGACCTTCATCCGCGGGTTCGTCCGCAACTATGCCCGCCTGGTCGAGATCGACCCGGCCCCCCTCATGGAACAGCTCGAGGGAACGCTGGATCGCAGCGCTCCCCGCCTTGATCGTCCCCGGGGACCCGAGACCCCCATGCCGGCAGCGAGCGCCGGGCGTCGTCGGGATCTTGCCGTGGTGGGCTTCGGCCTGGGCCTGGTCGGGCTGGCTCTGGTCAGCTATTTCCTGCTCCCTTCGGACCTTGGCAGCTTGGGCGACGAGATCCGCTCCCTGGTCTTCGCTGGGAAAACCCAAGAATCGACCGCAGCGCCCGCCGCGCCCGTCGCCGATCCTGTGCTGCCGCCGGGGGCGACCCCGCAGGAAGTCCTGACCCCCCAGGCGGTAAGCCTTTCCGAATCCGTCCCCGCCAATGTTTCCGCTACCGCCGTCGAAGCGGCCGCCCTTCCGTCGGCGACTGCCGATGGGTCCGCCGCAGCGGCGAGCCCATCGGCGCCGCTGCGCCTGGTGGTGGAGCGCGAATCCTGGGTGGAGGTCAAGGATGGCGAGGGCAATCTGCTGCTCTCCCAGAAGCTGCAGCCGGGCAGCGACCGGACCGTCGACGGCAAAGGCCGTTTTACGCTGGTTATCGGCAATGCTTCCGGCGTTCGACTAAGCTTCCGCGGCCAGCCCGTCGACCTCGCCCC
Organism: Azonexaceae bacterium; assembly: GCA_009469685.1. The sequence continues at coordinate 1,843 of SSTA01000338.1, forward strand.
CTACACCCGGGGCGAAGTGGCGCGTCTGACCTTGGAGTGACGGCGCGATGACTCAGGCTCCCCGCAGGTCCACCCGGCAGTGCCGCATTGGCGACGTGGTCGTCGGGGGCGGCTCACCGGTCGTCGTTCAGGCCATGACCAACACCGACACCGCCGACTATTTGGCCACAGCACTGCAAACGGCTGAACTGGCCCGAGCCGGGTCGGAGCTGGTGCGGATCACCGTCAATACTCCGGAAGCCGCCGCTGCGGTGCCCAAGATCCGTGAGCACCTGGATCGATTGGGCTGTTCAGTGCCGCTCATTGGCGATTTCCACTACAACGGCCATCGGCTCCTCGCCGACGAGCCTGCCTGCGCCGAGGCTTTGGCCAAGTATCGGATCAATCCCGGCAACGTCGGCTTCGGCAAGAAGAAGGACGAGCAGTTCGCCCGCATGATCGAGCTGGCTTGTCGCTACGGCAAGGCGGTGCGCATCGGCGTCAATTGGGGCAGTCTCGACCAGGATCTCCTTGCGCGCCTCATGGACGAGAACAGCTGCCGCCCCGAGCCTCTCGACGCCGGCGAAATGATGCGTCATGCCATGGTCACCTCGGCCCTGGAATCGGCAGAACGGGCGGTAGCCCTGGGCATGCCCGGCGAGCGCATCATTCTCTCCTGCAAGGTCTCCAGCGTGCAGGATCTGATCGCCATCTACCGCGAGCTGTCGCGGCGCGCCGACTACGCCCTGCACCTGGGCCTCACCGAGGCCGGCATGGGCTCCAAGGGCATCGTCGCCTCGACTGCGGCGCTTGCCGTCCTCCTGCAGGACGGCATAGGCGACACGATCCGGGTTTCCCTCACTCCGGAGCCCGGCGGGTCCCGCAGTCAGGAAGTGATCGTCGCCCAGGAAATCCTGCAGACCATGGGCCTGCGGGCCTTCACTCCCATGGTCGCCGCCTGTCCGGGCTGCGGCCGCACCACCAGTACCTTCTTCCAGGAACTGGCCGGCGAGGTGCAGGATTTCGTCCGCGCCCGCATGCCCGAATGGCGTCTCCATTACGATGGAGCCGAGACCATGACCCTGGCGGTGATGGGATGCATCGTCAACGGCCCGGGCGAATCGAAGCACGCCAATATCGGTATCTCGCTGCCGGGGACGGGCGAAGCTCCTTCGGCACCGGTCTATGAGGATGGCGTCAAGACCACCACCCTGAAGGGCGAGCGCATTGCCTCCGAATTCAAGGAAATCATCGAGCGCTACGTCCAGCGCACCTACAAGAAGAAGCTGCCCCTATGAGCCAAGCCCTCCAGGCTGTGCGCGGGATGCCCGACATCCTGCCGGCAGAAGCCGAATTCTGGGAGATGTTCGAGGACACGGTGCGGTCCTGGCTGAAGGCCTACGGCTACCGCCCGATCCGCATGCCCCTTGTCGAGCCGACGCCGCTGTTCAAGCGCGCCATCGGCGAAGTGACCGACATTGTCGAAAAGGAAATGTACTCCTTTGTCGACAGCCTGAACGGCGAGCCCCTGACCCTGCGTCCCGAAGGAACCGCCGGTTGCGTCCGCGCAGTCGTCCAGCACAACCTCGCCGCTCAGCAGCCGCAGCGCCTGTACTACCTGGGCGCCATGTTCCGGCACGAGCGGCCGCAGAAGGGGCGCTACCGGCAATTCCATCAGGTGGGCGTCGAGGCCTTCGGATACCCGGGGCCGGATATCGACGCCGAGATGATCCTCATGGGCGCACGACTCTGGGCCGACCTTGGGCTGGACGGAATCGCCCTGCAACTGAACAGCCTCGGCCAGCCGGAGGAGCGGGCCAAGCACCGCGCCGAACTGGTCGCGTATTTCGAAGCGAACGCTGAACTGCTCGACGAAGACGCCCGCCGCCGCCTGCGCACCAATCCACTCCGCATCCTCGATACCAAGAATCCCGCCATGCAGGACCTCTGTGCGGCAGCGCCCAGGCTCATCGACTTCCTCGGAGAGGAGTCGCTTGCCCATTTCGAAGGCGTGCAGCGGGTTCTGCGCGACGCGGGCATCCCTTATTCGGTCAATCCTCGGCTGGTTCGCGGGCTCGACTACTACAACCTGACCGTCTTCGAGTGGGTCACCGACCGCCTCGGCGCCCAGGGGACCGTCTGTGCCGGAGGCCGTTACGACGGGCTGGTCGCCCAGTTGGGCGGCAAGCCCACGCCCGCCTGCGGTTTTGCCATGGGTGTCGAACGCCTGATCGCCCTGATCAGGGATTCCGGTGGCGAACCCGCTGCCCCTGCACCCGACGTCTACGTCGTCCATCAGGGCGATGCGGCGACCCGGCTCGCCTTCCGCGCCGCAGAAGGCCTCCGGGACCAGGGGATCAACGTCGTCCTGCACTGCGGTGGCGGGAGCTTCAAATCGCAAATGAAGAAGGCCGACGCTAGCGGCGCGTTGTTTGCGGTGGTCATCGGCGATGACGAGGCTACCGTCGGCGAAGCTCAACTCAAGCCGCTCCGGGAAGAGGGTGCGGGACAAACCCAACTCAAGGTCGATGATCTGGCGGAAGCCATCATCGGACAACTGATCGACATCCAAGAAGAGGATTAAGCGCCATGGCCCATTACGATCTCGAAGAACAGGAGCAGATAGACTCCCTCAAGACCTGGTGGAAGATGTACGGCAACCTGGTGAGTGGGCTGGTCCTCGCGGTCTCCCTGGGCGTCGTCGCCTGGCAGGGCTGGAACTGGTATCAGCGCGGCCAGGCGGCCCAGGCATCGGCGATCTACTCGGCCTTGGAGCAGGCGGTGGCGGCGCGAGACATGCAGCGGGTGAAAACCGTCGCTGGCGAACTTGCAGAGAAATTCACCTCCACGCCCTACGCGTCTCTGGGTGCCCTGGTCGCAGCCAAGGCATCCTTCGAAGCCGGGGACGGCAAGACTGCCCGGGCCCAGCTGAGTTGGGTGGCGGATAACGGCAAGGACGAACTCAAGGACATCGCACGCCTGCGCCTGGCTGCCCTGCTGCTCGACGAGCAGGCCTACGACGAGGCGCTGAAACAGCTTTCCGCCGGACACGGCGCAGCTTTCGACGGGCGCTTTGCCGAACTGCGCGGCGATGTCCTGGCGGCCCAAGGCAAGAAGGCGGAGGCGAGAACAGCGTACCAGACGGCCCTCGATCGCCTGGAAGCCAAACCGAAGGCCCAGGGTGGCAATCCCTATCGTGAAGTCGTCCAGCAGAAACTGGATAGCCTGGGAGACGCCGCGTGAGGCGGCCGGTCAGAATAAGCCTCTTGTTGGCAGGCCTGCTTGCTTGCGGGGGGTGCGCCACGGTATCCGATGCCATCGACGCGATGAACCCGTTCGCTGCATCGGGTCCCAAGATGGCGGAACTGACGTCATTCACGCCGACCGTGGAGATCAAACCCGAGTGGCGGGCCAGTCTCGGCAAGGCAGGAAATTATGTCCTGGTGCCTGCCGTCGTCGGCGGATCGGTTTTCGTTGCCGACGGCGAAGGGAACCTCGTCAGGTTCGACAACGGCGCCCAGGCTTGGCGCATCAATGCCGGCCAGTCGCTTTCCGGCGGCGTTGGCAGCGACGGAAAACTGGTGGTGGTGGGAACGCCCAAGGGCGATGTGCTCGCTTTTGCGGCCCAGGATGGCAAGCCGCTCTGGCAGGCCAAGGTCTCCAGCGAAGTGCTCGCGCCGCCGGCGGTGGGCGACAACGGGGTTGCCGTGCGAAGCGGAGACAACCGGATCAGTCTCCTGGACGTCGCTGACGGCAAGCGCAAGTGGATTTATCAACGTCCGACACCGTCATTGTCTCTGCGCTCCATTGCTGCGCCGGTTTTCTCCGATCGCTATGTTTTCGCCGGATTCCCGGGGGGCAAGTTGGTGGCCCTGGCGCTCAATAACGGAGGGCCGGTCTGGGAAGGCACGGTGGCCCTGCCCAAAGGGGCCACCGAGCTTGACCGGGTTGCCGACGTGGTCGCGCCGCCGGTGGTCGACGGCCGCCAGGTCTGTGCGGCGGCCTTCCAGGGGCGGGTCGCCTGCTTCGATCTCGGACAGGGCGGCAACCTCCTGTGGGCGCGGGATTTCTCTTCCGCGGCGGGCATCGCCCTGGACGGACGCTATCTCTTTCTCACCGATGACAACGGCGCCGTGCATGCCTTGGACCGCTCCTCCGGTGCTTCGGTCTGGAAGCAGGACAAGCTGGCTCACCGGCGGGTTTCCGGGCCGGCGGTTCGCCGAGGCCTGGTCGCGGTAGGCGACGCCAAGGGCGTGCTTCATTTCCTGAGTCGCGAGGACGGATCGTTCGCCGCGCGCTACAACGCAGAAGGCGGCGCCATCGCGGCGGCACCCCAGGTGGTGGGCTCCGGGTTTCTGATTCAGACGCAAGGTGGCGGTGTCGCCGCCCTAGGCGTCGAATGAGTTTCGAATACCCCGGATTCGTAGCGGTGTCGGCATGAAACCCACTCTCGTTCTGGTGGGACGACCGAATGTCGGCAAGTCGACCTTATTCAATCGCCTGACCCGGAGCCGCGACGCGCTGGTCGCCGATCAGCCCGGCTTGACGCGGGATCGTCATTACGGTCACGGCCGGCTCGGCCGCAAACCTCATCTGGTCGTCGATACCGGTGGCTTCGAACCTCTGGTGAAGGACGGCATCCTGCACGAGATGGCACGTCAGACCGAACAAGCCATCGCCGAGGCCGATGCGGTCGTCTTCGTCGTAGACGGTCGCAATGGCGTGACGCCCCACGACAAGGAGATCGCCAATCGGCTGCGCCGCCTTGACCGTCCTGTCCTGGTGGCAGTCAATAAGACGGAAGGGATGAATCCGGGCATGGTCGTGGCGGATTTCCACGAGCTTGGCCTCGGTGAGCCCCATGCCATCTCTGCCGCCCATGGCGAGGGCGTACGCGGTCTTGTCGAACTCGCCCTCGAAACCTTCCCGGAGCCGGAGGAGGAGGAAGAGGACACGAGTGCCATCCGGGTGGCCGTGGTCGGGCGCCCAAATGCCGGCAAGTCGACCCTCATCAACACCCTGCTGGGCGAAGAGCGGGTCATCGCCTTCGACGCTCCCGGGACTACCCGGGACGCCATAGCCGTCGATTTTGAACGGCGGGGGCGTCGCTACGTGCTGGTGGATACCGCGGGAATGCGACGGCGCGGGAAGGTTTTCGAGGCGGTGGAAAAATTCTCGGTGGTCAAGACGCTGCAGGCCATCGAGGAATCCCAGGTGGTGATCCTGATGGTGGACGCCCGGCAGGACGTCTCTGACCAGGATGCCCACATCGCCGACTTTGTGGTCGAATCGGGGCGTGCCCTCGTTGTCGCCATCAACAAGTGGGACGGCCTAGACCGCTACGTTCGCGAGCAGACCCGGGCCGTTCTCGAGCGCAAGCTCAAGTTCCTCGATTTCGCCAGCTTCCACTTCATTTCAGCCAAGGAAAACGTCGGGCTGGACGCCTTGTTCAAATCGGTGGACAGTGCCTATGCTGCCGCCATGGCCAAGCTCTCGACGCCCCGTCTTACCCGGGTCCTGGCAGATGCCGTTGCCCGTCAGGCCCCGCCCCGCCACGGTCTCTTTCGCCCGAAGCCGCGCTACGCTCATCAAGGGGGTTCCAACCCTCCGGTGATCGTCGTCCACGGCAGCGCCGTCGATCATATCGGCGACAGCTATCGCCGCTATCTCGAAAATACCTTCCGCGAGGCGTTCAAGCTGCAAGGCACGCCGCTGCGCATTCAGTTCGTCGCCGGTCACAATCCGTACGCTGAAAAGAAATAATACTTTGGCAGCCGAATCGAAATTCGGTACATTTGCGGTTCATAACAACACACGTGGAGTCCACACCATGAGCAACAAAGGGCAAATGCTACAAGACCCGTTCCTCAACGCGCTGCGCCGGGAGCATGTGCCGGTTTCGATCTACCTGGTCAATGGCATCAAGCTCCAAGGTCAGGTCGAATCCTTCGACCAGTACGTCGTACTGCTCAAAAATACCGTGACCCAGATGGTGTACAAACACGCGATCTCCACGGTAGTCCCGGCCCGTCCGGTCAATATTCAGCAGGAACAGGCGGCTGCCGAGTAAGTTTCTGCGACGGACCGTCCTCCGCGAGGTGGTCCGAGTCCTGTTCGTGCGCATTCCAGATGCTTGAGCGCCCCGCCGCCGGTGAACGGGCGGTGGTCGTGCAGCTCGATTTCGGCCAGCGCGACTACGACGACCAGCTCGAAGAGGTCCGCCTGTTGGCCGCTTCGGCGGGTGGCATCGTCTGCGCCGAACTCGGGGGGCGCCGCCACAGTCCCGATCCCAAGACTTTCGCCGGCAAGGGCAAGGTGCAAGAGATTTCCGCTTTGCTCGCTGCGACCGAGGCGGATCTGGTGATTTTCAATCACGAACTGTCCCCCGCCCAGGAAAGAAATCTGGAGCGGGCGCTCAACTGCCGGGTGATCGATCGCACCAGCCTGATCCTCGATATCTTTGCCCTCCGTGCCCAGAGTGCCGAAGGCAAGCTGCAGGTGGAGCTGGCCCAACTCGAGCATTTGTCCACCCGCCTCGTGCGGGGTTGGACGCACCTGGAGCGGCAACGCGGCGGGATCGGCCTGCGGGGACCCGGGGAAACCCAGTTGGAAACCGACCGCCGCCTCCTGGGGAACCGCGTCAAGACGCTCAAGGAGCGCCTCGACCGCCTCTCGCGCCAAAGGGACGTCCAACGCAAGGCCCGGGGTCGGCGGGATGTCCTCAGCGTCTCCCTGGTAGGCTATACCAATGCGGGCAAGTCGACGCTCTTCAACGCCCTGACCAAGGCCGGCGTCTATGCGGCCAATCAGTTGTTCGCCACCCTCGATACGACATCCAGAAAACTTTGGGTCGAGGGGGCCGGAAGCATCGTCATCTCGGACACTGTGGGTTTCATCCGCGATCTGCCCCATTCCCTGGTCGCCGCATTCCAGGCCACTCTGGAGGCTACCGCCGCCGCCGACCTGCTCCTGCATGTGGTCGATAGCGCGAGTCATGCGCGCGAGGAACAAATGCTCGAGGTGAATAAGGTGCTCGCCGAAATCGGTGCCGACCGGGTGCCTCAACTTCTGGTCTGGAACAAGATCGACCTGACCGAGGCCGGGCCCGGGGTCGAATTGGACGAGTATGATAAAATCCGCCGGGTTCGCGTCAGTGCCCGCTCGGGCTTAGGACTCGATCTGCTGCGCGGCGCCCTCGCCGAGGCCGCCCGCGACAAAGCGGCCGCCCGCCAGGGGGCGGCTGACGAAACCGCCCCTGCTGACCTGGAAGCTTCGTAACCTGCTCACAATTCATCCATGATCCCAACTCTCGGCATACTGATGTCGCTCAACGATCCTCAATGGGGCAACCGCGGCGGTAATGACGGCGGCGATTCCGGCGGGCCGAAGCGTCCCAATCAAGGACCTCCGGATCTGGAGGAATTGTGGCGCGATTTGAATCGCAAGCTCGCCGGCCTGTTCGGCAAGAAGGGCGGCGGTAACGGGGGCGGCGACGGCCCGCGCATGCCGCAGATCGACTTCAATCCAAAATTCCTGGGGGGAGGGCTTGGGCTTCTGGCCGGGCTGATCGCCGTGGTCTGGCTGGCCTCAGGCTTTTACATCGTCGACCAGTCACAGCGCGGCGTGGTTCTGCGCTTCGGCAGCTTCAAGGAAACCACCGAGCCTGGTCTGCGCTGGCGCTTCCCCTATCCGGTCGAATCCCACGAATTGGTCAATCTGTCCGGAGTGCGGACGGTGGAAATCGGCTACCGCGGCAGCGAGCGCAACAAGGTCCTCAAGGAAGCCCTGATGCTTACCGACGACGAGAACATCGTCAATATCCAGTTCGCAGTCCAATACATCCTCAAGGACCCCGTCGAATTCCTGTTCAACAACCGCAATCCCGATGACGCGGTGATCGGGGCTGCCGAAGCGGCTCTGCGCGAGATCGTCGGCAAGAGCAAGATGGATTACGTTCTCTATGAAGGCCGCGAACAGATTGCCACCCACGCTGCAAAACTGATGCAGGACATCCTCGATCGTTACAAGAGCGGCATTCTGATTTCCAAGGTGACCATGCAGAACGCCCAGCCTCCGGAGCAGGTCCAGTCGGCCTTCGACGACGCGGTCAAGGCCGGCCAGGATCGCGAACGGCAGAAGAACGAAGGGCAGGCCTACGCCAACGACGTCATTCCGAAGGCCAAGGGCACGGCGGCTCGATTGAACGAGGAAGCCAACGGCTATCGCCAGCGCCTGATTGCCACCGCCGAGGGTGATGCTTCCCGCTTCAAGCAACTGCAGATCGAATATGCCAAGGCGCCTGAAGTCACGCGCCAGCGACTCTACCTGGAAACCATGCAGCAGGTTTATTCCAATACCAGCAAGGTGCTGATCGATTCCCGGGGCCAGGGCAACCTGCTCTATCTCCCACTGGACAAACTGCTCCAGGCGGCCGGCGCGGCCGTTGCGGCGCCGACAGGCGCGGTGGAGCCGTCCGCGACGCAGGCCCGTGCCGCGCCCCTGTCGAGCGAGTCTCCGCCCCAGATGGAAAAAGCTCCGCAGGTCTATTCCTCGACCAATCCGCGAGATCGTGACGCTCTACGCGGTCGTGAACGGGAGGGCCGCCAATGAAACCCTCTTTCGGCCTGTTTGGCTTCGTTTTCGCCATCCTGCTCGCCATCGTCGCCATGGCGGTCTTCACCGTCGATCAACGCCAGTACGCCTTGGTCTTCCAGTTGGGTGAGGTGAGGCACGTGATCACCGAGCCCGGGCTCTACGTCAAGGTTCCCCTGGTTCAGAACGTGCGCTATTTCGAAAAGCGCATCCTCACCCTGGACAACGCTGACCCCGAACGCTTCATCACGTCCGAGAAGAAGAACGTCCTGGTCGATTCCTACATCAAGTGGCGCATCATCGATCCCAAGCACTACTACATCTCCGTGGGTGGGGACGAATCCCGCGCCCGCACTCGCATCAACCAGACGGTGAATGCCGGACTGCGCGAGGAATTCGGCAAACGCACGGTGCATGACGTTGTCTCCGGCGAGCGGGACAAGATCATGGCCGATATGCTGGTCAAGGCCGACGCCGATGCGCGCAAGATCGGCGTCCAGATCGTCGACGTACGCTTGAAACGGGTCGAACTGCCCACCGAAGTGAGCGAGGCGGTCTATCGCCGCATGGAAGCCGAGCGCAAGCGGGTGGCCAACGAATTGCGCTCCGAAGGTGCCGCCGAGGCCGAAAAGATTCGTGCCGACGCGGACCGGCAGCGGGAAATCATCGTCGCCGAAGCCTATCGCGACGCTCAGAAGATCAAGGGCGAGGGCGACGCCAAGGCCGCTGCCATCTACTCCCAGGCCATGGGCCAGAGCCCGGAGTTCTATGCCTTCTACCGTAGCCTGGAAGCCTATCGCAACAGCTTCAAGAGCAAGACCGACGTGCTGGTGGTCGAGCCCGGATCCGAATTCTTCAAGTATATGAAAAGCGTGGGCCGGGGTGGCGAGAGTGACGGCAAGCACCGATGACCACCTCCCTGCTGCTCGCCTTCGGCCTCATGCTGGTGCTCGAAGGGGTGATGCCCTTCGTCGCGCCGCGGGCGTGGCGTGAGACGTTTATTCGTCTCACTCGCATGACCGATGGGCAGATTCGCTTTATCGGCTTGACTTCCATGCTTGTCGGCCTCGTCCTCCTGGCTCTCTTTCAATGAACTGGCTGCTCCCCGAATATCTCGCCGACGCGCTGCCCGCCGAGGCCCTGGTGCTGGAGTCCGCGCGCCGGCGCCTCCTCGACCACTTCCACTGCCGTGGCTACCAGTTGGTCATGCCGCCAACCCTGGAATATCTCGATTCACTGCTGACGGGGGCCGGCCAGGACCTCAATCTGAAGACCTTCAAGCTGGTGGACCAGTTGTCCGGCCGCACCTTGGGCGTGCGGGCCGACATCACGCCCCAGGCGGCGCGCATCGACGCCCATCTGCTCAATCACGCGGGGGTCACCCGGTTATGCTATTGCGGAAGCGTGGTGCATACGCTGCCGGCCAGCGTGGTGGCGAGCCGCGAGCCGCTCCAACTGGGGGCCGAACTCTACGGTTTCGGGGGCATCGCCGCCGATCTGGAGATCGTCCGCCTGATGGCCTCGGCGCTGACCGAGATCGGTGTCCCGGCGATTCGCATCGACCTTGGGCATGTGGGGATATTCCGCGCCCTGGCCGAGGCCGCCGGGCTATCGTCCGACGACGAGGAAGCCATTCTGGGGCTGCTGCAGAAGAAGGACGTTCCCGGCCTTAGGGAAGCCTGCGCTGAAGTTGCCGATCCCTATCGTTCCGCCTTCCTTCGCCTGCCGGAACTCTATGGCGGTGCCGACACCTTGGCCCGGGCCGCGGCGCAACTGCCCGCCGTCCCGGCGATATCCGCTGCGCTGGGTGCCTTGACCCATCTGGTTTCGGGGGCGCCGGAGCTGCCATTTTCCCTGGATCTCGCCGACCTGCGCGGCTACCACTACCACAATGGCGTCGTCTTCGCCGCCTATGGACCGGGATATCCTGCGGCGCTGGCCTTGGGCGGGCGCTACGACGGCGCGGGCCGGGCCTTCGGCCGCTCACGACCGGCGACCGGCTTCTCCCTCGACTTGCGCGAAGTAGGACGCCTGGTACCGGCAGGCGCCACGCCTGGAGCAATTCTTGCCCCCCACGTCGAGCGGGATGACGCCCTGGCGGCCACGGTGGCGGGATTGCGGGCCAAGGGAGAGGTGGTCGTCGCCTTGCTCCCGGGGGAAACCGCCTGCGAAGCGCCCCGCTGTGACCGCAAGCTGGTCCTGGTGGGCGGGCGTTGGATTATCGAAGCAATCAACGAGGATTAAGAGAACATGGCCAAGAACGTCATCGTCGTCGGGACCCAGTGGGGCGACGAAGGAAAGGGCAAGATCGTCGATTGGCTCACCGACCATGCCCAGGGCGTGGTCCGTTTCCAGGGGGGCCACAATGCCGGCCACACCTTGGTGGTTGGAGAAAAGGTCTATAAGCTCAACCTGGTGCCCTCAGGGATCGTTCGCGAAGGCGTCGAGTGTTACATCGGCAATGGCGTGGTTCTCGACATCCACCATCTACTGGCGGAAATCGCCGAACTGGAAAAGGGCGGCATCGACGTCCGCTCCCGCCTCAAGGTGAGTCCGGGTTGTCCCCTGATCCTGCCTTATCACGCGGCCATCGATCAGGCCCGCGAGGCCGTCAAGGCCGGCGACAAGAAGATCGGTACCACCGGCAAGGGCATCGGTCCCGCCTATGAAGACAAGGTCTCCCGGCGCGGATTGCGGGTCTATGACCTGTTCCATCCCGAGCGCTTCGCCGAGAAGCTCGGCGAGATCCTGGACTACCACAACTTCGTCCTCACCCAATACCTGAAGGCAGCTCCGGTCGAATTCCAGGCGGTCTATGACCGCGCAATGGCTGACGCCGTCGCCATCCGTCCCCTTGTGACCGACGTTTCGGCTGCGCTCTATGCCGCCAATCAGGCCGGCCACAATCTGCTCTTCGAAGGCGCCCAGGGCACGCTGCTCGACATCGACCATGGCACCTATCCGTTCGTGACCTCCAGCAACTGCGTCGCCGGCCAGGCAGCGGCGGGTTCCGGCGTTGGCCCCGGCATGCTTCACTACGTCCTGGGCATCACGAAGGCCTACTGCACCAGGGTCGGCGGCGGCCCCTTCCCCAGCGAGCTCGACATCGAGACTGCCGGTTGCCCGGGATACCAGATGTCCCAGGTGGGCCGCGAATTCGGGACGGTGACCGGCCGCAAGCGCCGCTGCGGATGGTTCGACGCTGCGGCCCTGCGGCGTTCCGCCCGCATCAATGGGCTTACCGGCCTGTGCATCACCAAGCTCGATGTGCTCGACGGCCTGGACGAACTGCAGCTCTGTACCGGGTACCGTCTGGATGGCAAGGAAATCGAACTCCTGCCGATAGGGGCCGACGAAGTGGCCCGCTGCGAGCCGATTTACGAAACGCTTCCCGGATGGGCCGAGTCCACGGTGGGCGCCAAGCGCTGGGAAGCTCTCCCAGCCAATGCTCGGGCCTATCTCGATCGCCTGGAAAGCCTCTGCGGCGTGCCCATTGCCATCGTGTCCACGGGCCCGGAGCGGGACGAAACCATCCTGCGCCAGCATCCGTTCAACTAAGATTCACGGCCCCCGGCGGCCTTCAGCCCGCCGCACCATTTCCGCAGCAATGGCGGTGAATTGCTCGGCGACCTCGTGGCGCATGCCGGCGATGCCGAGACTGCTCGGATACCAGCGACCGGGAATCATCTCGATCCGGTAATCGAGTCGGGTTCCATTCTCTTCTTCGGCGAGGTGGGTTTCGCTCGCCATGTGCTTTGCGGTTCCTGAGAGCGCCTGGGCAAGAAGGAGTCCCTCGCGCGGACGCAGTTCGACCCGCCGCTGGGATTCGAAGCCGAAGCTGAAAATGCCGAATTTCACGCGGCCTTTCTGCGCGAAGGTAATACTTCCCCCGTCCCGCGCAATTATCCGGCTGCTCTCCAGGTTAGGTACGAAATCGGCCATGTGGTCGAAATCGGTGAGGACGTCCCAGGCAATGGAGGTGGGAACCGGGATCAGCCAACTGAAGCGGCCCGTGTAGAGACCGTTTTCGAAAATGACCGATACGTCGCTTTCCAGAAGGGTGGGCATTCCCGCCGAGACCCCACGGCAAGCGAGGAGTGTTGTCCAGGCTAACGCGGACGAAAAGAGATGACGGCGCGTCGCGTCGGGGAGCGCCGACTCCCGATCTTTCCCGAACGGCATAGACCCATGGGATGCCTGTAGTCCAATACGGTCGGTGGGAAGGCACTCTTCCAGAGGCGCCATGAAACCAAAGGTGGGGGGCGGATAATACGATTGAACTATATACCGCACAATGCTGCGATGCTAGCGTGAGCGCTTCTCATTTTCAGGACGCCTGTCGTGGCACTTTCCGCCA
>SSTA01000339.1 GCA_009469685.1 Azonexaceae bacterium
CAAGTTTTTGATTCGGGAAAACGATCCGTGCCAATCACCGCAGCCCCAAAGCACGAACGATCGGGCGACTGATGATGAAACCAGAAACGGCACACATCGAGAGAATCAGAAATATCATGGCTAGGCTCCTTGTCGGGTTGGAAACGAACCCCACACGAGTTGCCAGGCTTGATGCATGCCCGTAACAACCCCGCAGGCCTAATGGTTCTCGGTGACGAAAATCATTAGGCCTGCGGGATTCCCACAGGCGTGAATGGTGCTGGTTTAGCGCAGTCCCAGTACCCGAATGATCGGGCGGCTGATGACAAAACCGCTGATGCAGCACGCAATAAGAACGAGTTCCATGATGTCTCCGAATGTGAAATTGCGGAGACACCAATCCCTTTGCGGGGAGTGTCCCCGCATGGGTAAGAATCGTTTCAAATAGTCGAGTTAAAGCACCACCTCAAACCGAGCTGCGGTTTCAGTGGGCGCCTCAACGACTGACTTTTTAGTGGCCTTCCTTCGGTTGGCCGGCTTCTTGGTTGGTACGACTTCCAGCTTTGGCATGGGTATGCCCCGACGAAGAAATGTCGGTACGTCGTACTTGGACCAGTCCTCTTCGCCATCCTTTCGCAACAGCGCAGGAAGCGACCGGTCCACAGGTTTCTTCTCGTGCTGCCCAGCACTGACAGGCAACGGATTGGCTCTGTGTCTATGACCAAACAGCGTCACATACCCGAACCTGCTCAATGCCAGCAGAACGAGATGAACTGTTCCAAAAAGCGATGCAACAAGTAAAGCCTTTTCCATGATGCCTCCAAGTAAAAAACCCTGGAGACACCTTTACCCGTTGCGGGATGGGTATCCCGCAGGGGTTAGTAATTGCCGCCACGCTTTCACATGAACGGCATGTCAATGCTGTTTATTTCTAGCGGCCAGCTACCGCCTCATCAATGGCAACTAGGCACATCGAATGTGAAGTCATTTTTGCGAAGTCGAAATCAAATTGCAACTCGTATACGGTGCACTTTTGTGCGCTTTTCGCATTCGATTTCGAAGGTCGGTTTTGTAGCATCAAGACATCATCAAAGGAGTGCTTGAATGGCTACACGACCACTTGCCTACACGCCGACAGCATCACAAGACATCAGCCGACCCTACTTCACCCAAAAGGTAAAGCTGAACTCTCTCCATGCGCACCAGGTCTTCGACCGAGGGTTTGAACTGTGTGCCAACGCCATCTTTTCACTCTCGATCGTACTCAGGGTATTTGCCACAGAGGCCCAAGCGCGTGAGGTGGAAACCATCGTCGATAACCGCCTGAATAAGGTCTTCGATGACATTCGCACGGAAGGCACTCGCCTGGATAAATTGGCCGAGTCGAATGGAATCGAATTCTCCGGGGTGACCTACTCAAACCCCAAAGAGCTTGAAGCCAAGATCACTTCACCCCGTGCCGTTCGCTACGTTGGCCTTATCCGCGAGTTTGACAGCCTGGTCGCCAAGTTCGACATTCTTTGGCTTTCGGGTTCGATACCCGACAGCAGCTACTCGGTCAGCCTCTATGAATGGAAGCGGCGACTTCTACGAGTCTCAGGGGGAATGAGGAGCTTGGCGGGTCGGGCCATCACAGCTGCCAAGCGGAAGGAACCCATGCCGACTGAAAGTCCATCGGACGTACCAGTCAAAAAAGCCGATACACTGGAAGCAACAAGTCCGATCAGCGTTCCCGTTGTGTAGGTGGAACTCAATCCATTTCAGGAACGCGCCGTATCGACTGCCGGCCATTGCACGGTACTGGCCTGTCCTGGATCAGGAAAAACCCGCGTACTTTCTGAGCGCGCCATTCGGCTGCTGACATCACACGACAAAGGGCGATTGTGTGCAGTCACGTTTACGCGAGATGCCGCTGCAGAACTGAAGAGCCGTATCCTGCCCTCGTGCAAGCCTGATGTTGGACGTCGACTGGCAGTCGGAACGTTTCATTCGATTGCCCTGTCTCAACTCAAACGTCTGCCACGATCAATCAAGCCCAGGCGTCTGCTTTCCGAGGGAGAACGGTTGGCCCTGCTCCGTCGATGCCTGGCTGAGCATCCAATTGCTGCATCGTTCGATGACACCCTCAAATTCATCGACAGCGCGAAGGCCAGGATATCTCCTCCGATAGCGAATGACCCCGAGTTGGAGATGATCTATGGCATCTACCAGGAGACGCTTTCCTCTGAAGGCGCGATGGATTTTTCGGATATCGTTCTGTCGGTCGTCCAGAAAATGCATGCCCAAGAAATGATGCCGCTGCCTATTCGGTGGCTCTTGGTCGACGAAGCCCAGGACATGGATGAAGTTCAGATGGAATGGGTCAAGGCTCACGGTCTCGCCGGTATCGAAGTCAGCCTGGTAGGAGACGACGACCAAAGTCTGTATGCATTCCGCCATGCCATGGGGTACTTGGGACTTACAGATGTCTCCGGTACATTGGTCTCCACAGAAACCACTTTGCCGCTGAACTACCGCTGCGCACCAAACATCCTTGAGCATGCGGCCAAGCTGATTGCTCACAACAAACTCAGAGCGCCAAAGCGGATTGAAGCTTTCAGAACTTCGCCAGGCGAGGTTCATGTCATCAGAGCATCTGACCGATGGGATGAAGCCGAACTATTGCTAGCTCGGATCAGGGCGGTCGGACCGGACGCCGAGTGGGGAATTCTAGGTAGGACAAACAGCATGCTAGATCCGCTGGAAGTATCACTGAGCGGCGCCAACATCCCCTATCGTCGAACAGGTGGCAAGCGAATCTGGGATCGCAAACTGGGCAGTACCTATCTGGGAATCCTGCGCAGCGTTTTTGACGGTGGATGGACTGGGGTGGCCAACGCGCTGTCGTTTTCAGGTGTCGCTGCCAGCTCAATCAACTCCCGGGAAATTCAAACAACTGGCGACTGTCTCTCGTACCTCGCCACGATCCTTGACACCCGAAGTACTGATGGTGACGATCGCCCGAAGGTATTGGGATTGCTCGCAGGAATGACTTCCTGGATAGAGCAGTCGAAGAAGGGCCGTGTCGAGTTGGTCATCCACGGTGTTTCGACTTGGATGACACCCTTCTGCGGCAACCCACAGCAGGTTGCATTGCTGCAAGGCATGGACTCGTCGCTGTCAAAACTGTCGGGGACCTTAAACCAGCGCCTGCGCTATGTCTCGTCGGCCGATAACCAGAGGAATTCGACGGGGATCCAACTGATGACCCTCCATTCGTCCAAGGGATTGGAGTTCGACAACGTTTGGATCGTCGGTGTTGAAGAAGGCAACCTTCCCCATACCGACTCATCTGAAGAGGAGGAACGACGCTTGATGTATGTGGGGATGACTAGGGCAAGGAACCGATTGATTATCAGCAGCGCGATGGAAGAAGGAACTGAATCGCGGTTCCTTTCAGAGGCTGGACTATTTTGAAATGCGTCCGATTTGTGCGCTTTTACAGGCAATTTCTGGAGTCGTTTTTTCTAACATCAATTGTACCGACGAGACCTGCCAACACATTTGCCAGTTGCTATGTTTCTAACCCAACCAGAACTCTCCGAACTTACTGGGCTAAGGAGACCATCTGCGGTTTGTAGATGGTTAGATCGCCAGCGCATTCCCTTCATTGTTCGCACTGATGGTTGGCCTCGGGTTCTGCGCTCAGTTATTATTGAAAGGTTAGGTGGTCATGATGTCGCCCAACCCCATGAGCCGGAATTGATCCTTGAGTAGAGTCCTACCTCGCTGGATGCATTTGTCCCACGGACGTTATTACCTCGTTCGTGGTAACAAGTGGACTCCGCTGTCTCGTGATCTACACGACGCCCTGATCGAATACGCAAGATTAACAGTTGGAAAGAGCAACAATCAGGAACTCGCCGACTTAGTTGAACGCACCCTTGGGGACATGAAGGCAACGGTCGCTGCCAGCACTTTCAAGAACTATCAGTCCTGCTCCCGTAAGGTTCTTAAGGCTTTTTCGCAGTTCAGTCCATCACAGGTCAAGCCAAAGCACATAGCCGCCTTTCTCGATCACCACCGATCACACCCCAGCATGGCGAATTTGCTGCGGTCATTCCTGAAGGGAATGTTCCAGCGAGCTGTTCGTTGGGGAATCGTCGAATTCAACCCAGTTCGCGATATTGAGCAATTCAAAACGACCAAGCGGGACCGTTACATAACAGCTGAGGAGTTCAAGGCTATTCGAGAACATGCTACGCCAACGCTAAAGTGCCTGATGGACTTGGCCTATATCACTGGACAGCGCATGGGTGATGTCATAAAGATCAGGTATGCCGATATCAGCGATGAGGGAGTATTCATCAAGCAGCAGAAAACTAGAAATCGAGTACTGATTAGCATGACACCGGATCTTGATGCTGCCATCAAGGAGGCCAGGTCGATTCATCAGTCAGTTAAGGGGCTGACCCTGCTTCATAAGCGCGATGGCAAGCCCTTAGCCTATGGCACTATTCATCACCAGTGGGTTAAAGCATGTACGGCCGCGAAGGTCGAGGATGCCCACTTCCACGACATAAGAGCAGCCTCTGCCACTGATGCCAAAAAGCAGGGATTGGACAGTAAAACACTTCTTGGGCATACGACAGACTCGAGCCACAATCGATACCTTCGCAGTAAGGAGGTACCCATCGCTTCACCGGTTCCCGCGAGAAAATCTTAGGCAGTGCCTAAGAAATACAGCTGAAAAGCCCGTGGTTAAGCCATTGAATATAACGCTACATGAACTTCAACCAGATCGCCGACTTCCAGGAAGTGGCCGACACGGTCACCGTCTGAGGTTCATCAGGGAAGGCGTCGCGGGTTCGTCGCGGCGCCGACCCGACAGGGCAACAACGCCGGCACATCCGCCGGCGTCCGGCGCCCCCGCCCACAAGGCGGGGGCGTTTTTCCTGATCCCCAATCGCGATCGTGTGGCAACGATCCTGCGTCGCACCCCACCGCGTCGCACGACAAGCAGAGCGTATGGCCGCCCTACGGCCCCGTTGCGTCGGCCGCCGGCGGTACGGAAGGCAGGGGCTGGAACAGTTCTCGAATTCGCGGCTCGGCGTGCGCCAGCAGCTGCGGATTCTGCTGGTAGGCCGCGAGGAGGAAGGCGCGATTGGCTTCGATCTCGCGAATGAGCCGCAGGTTTTCCTCCGCCGTCATGGCGCCTCTCCGGCCTTGAGCTTCCTCAAAGCCTCGATGTCCACCGCGTCCTGGCCACGGCCGGTGCCCATTTTCATCTCCATCAGGTGGTCGACGGACGCAACGGGAATCCGATGCGGGCCGACATCGATGTTCACCGCGTCGCGGCGCAGGTCGGAATAGGGCACTTTGGGCTTGACGAGGACGTCGATCACGGTCGCCACGGCATCGGCGCTGCGCAGGCTGAACGCCAGCATGCCCTTCTCCCGGTACCACTGGTCGATCAAGGCGGGTTGGCGCAGCGCGCCGATGGGCACTGGCGCGGTCGGCCGCAAACCGGCCGCTTCGGCGGCGGCAATGAATCGGTCGATGTTTGCCTCATCCATCGCCAATACCACGTCGACATCCATCGTGACCCTTTGATAGCCGTGCAGGGCGACGGCCAGTCCGCCGACCAGAACGTAATCCACCTTGTTTGACGACAGCAAATCTATCAGATCGAACATTCCCATGGCCGTAACTTACCCGATCCGGCAAGCGCCTTCCAGTAGCGTAGGCAATACGCGGAATTTCATGCCGTCGCTGCTGACCCGGCTGCGCATCGCCCGGCCATCACCGTTTCCCGCGTGTCGGACATCGGCCACTTCCGCGCCGCCGGCCAGGTCCTCGACAGCGGGAGCGACATCCCGACCCGGCTGGCACCGCGAGACCGCGGAGCGGCTCGCTCAGCCCCCGCACTGACCCAACGCGAATTCCGCCGCTACCGCGACCTATCGCGGCCGAGGCGTTCGGGTGGCCTTGCGGCCGCTCCGCGTCGGCTGCCGGCGGTCCGGATGGCAAGGGCTGGAACAGTGCGCGCATTCGCGGCCCGGCCCGCGCCAGTGGCGCCGGATTCTGCCGGTACGTTGTGAGGAGGAAGGCGCGGTTCGCCTCGATCTCGCGCATGAGCCGCAGGTTTTCCTCCGCCGTCACGGCGCCTCCCCGGCCTTGAGCTTCCTCCACGCCTCGATGTCCACCGCGTCCCGACCGCGGCCGGTGGCGGTCTTCATGTCGATCAGGCGGTCGATGGGCACAAGGGGAATCCGATGCGGTCCGACATCGACCGTCCCGCGTCGCGGCGCCGCTCGGCATGGGGTAGCTTCGGCCTGACCAAGACGTCGATCACCTTCGCCACGGTACCGGGACTCCGCGGGCTGAATCCCCGCGTGCCCTTGTCGCGGTGCCGCTGTTCGATCGGCGTTCGTTGCCGCAGCGAGCCGATGGGGAGGGGCATCGTCGGCCGCAGGCCGGCGGCATCCGCGGCGGCAATGAATCGGTCCGGCTTGGCGTCGTCCATCGCCATTGCCACGTCGACATCCACCGTGACCCGCTGATAGCCGTGCAAGGCAACGGCCAGTCCGCCGACCAGAACGCAATCCACCTTGGCGGACGACAGCAAGTCGGTCAGGACGACCGTTCGGCCGACACTTGCCCGATCCGGCAACCCCCGTCCAGTGGGGTGCGCGACGCGCGACCTTCACCGGCCCCTGCATGACCGGCATCGACCATCATTGTCCGAATTCGCAGCGTCGGCCCGACCGGGCACCACCGCCGCCACACCCGCCGGCGGCGACCCGGACGTCCTGACGAAGGATGGACAGGGCCGTCGAATCTGGCCTTACGCTCCCGGGGCATTCCCCCATCCGGTATCGGACCCGTGCATTGACGACGAGCGGGGATGACGGGTAAAAGAATGCCAGGGCATTCCCGGTACCGCGATCTGCTTTGGGGAGGACGTGATCGCCATGAAGCACATCGACATCTTCATACCCGTGGGCGGCGCCACGGACCGCACCACCGCCACCCGCCTGCGCCATCTGGTCGCCACCGCGCAGATCGCCTTGGCCGCCACCGCCTATTTCGCGTTCAAGTACCACGCCATCGGCAGCCCGTCGGCATCCTGGGCCATGGTCGCGGCGGCGGTGGTCGCGGCCGCCCTGCTGCCCCTGGTCCGGCTGACCGGCCTCAGCCCCGCCCGGGAAATCCTGATCGGGCTGATCCTCGCCCTGATGTTCTGGCTCTGCCACGTGAACCGGGGCGTCATGTCCTCCAACCTGTTCTGGTTCGCGCTGGTGCCCGGCGCCGGGCTGATGCTGGGCGGCATCCGCCACGGCATGGTCTGGGCCGTGCTGGCGGTGGCGGCCATCCTGGGCGTGAATTTCACCCAGGGCTCGCCGCTGCAGGAGATCCCGGCCGGGGAACTGGCCGGGCTGCAGGTCTCCTCCGCCATCGGCCTCACCGTGGCCCTCTTCGCGGTGATCCACCAGTTCGAATCCCAGCGGGCCGGCAACCAGGCGGACATCGAGGCCTCCAATGCGGAGGCCCGGCTGTCCATGGAACGACAGGGCCTGGTGCTGGACCGGGTGACCAGCCTGATCCAGGAGACGGACACGGCCATCCGCTCGGTGCGCGACGGCGTCCAGACGCTGAGCCGGGCCACGGCCACCCAGCAGGCCGCCTTCGACGGCATCCACGGCGCATTGCAGGAACTGCTCACCACGGCCCGGGGCAACGCGGACGTGGCGGCCCGCTCCGAGGCCCTCGCCGAGCAGGCCCGGTCCGGGGCCGAGACCGGCGGCACCCTGATGCACCAGACCCGGGGCAGCATCGACCGCATCGCCGCCGCCAGCCGCAGCGCCACGGAGCGCATGGACCAGCTCGGCCAGCGCAGCAGCCAGATCTCCGGCATCGTCAGCGTCATCGACGAGATCGCCGGCCAGACCAACCTGCTGGCGCTGAATGCCGCCATCGAGGCGGCCCGCGCCGGCGAGCAGGGGCGCGGCTTCGCGGTGGTGGCCGACGAGGTGCGCAAGCTCGCCGAGCGCACCCAGAGCGCGACCCGGGAGATCGCCGCCCAGATCACCTTCATGGTGGAAGGGACGGCCTCGGCGATCCAGAACCTGCACGTGAGCGGCTCCGAACTGGCCGCCGGGGAAAAGGACAGCCGTGCCCTCGCCGCCACCCTGGACCAGGTCATCGACAACGCCCGGACCTCGGCCGAGGGCGCCCGGGAGGTGGCCCGCGCCAGCGAGCGGCAGATGGGCTACCAGGAGAAGGTGGGCGCCGATTTCGACCGGCTGCGCGCGGAAGCGGAAAGCATCGCCGCGGCGGCCGGCGACATCTCCGGCTCGGTGCAGCGGCTGGCGGAACAGGTGTCCGACCTGCGGGGCTTCCTGGGAGGCAGCGCGGGGCACGGGCGCGGCACCGGCCTTTGATGCAGCCGCTCCCGGCCCGGCCGCCGGACCTCCGGGTTCACCGAGGAGCAGCAGGGAGTTCCCTCGGAAACCCGAGGATTGACGCCCCCCGCCGGGCTCGGGGATACTCGCGCGGAACACCGGTCTTGCCGGACTTGCAATCCTCGTAGGGACGTATCATTCGAGAACGCCGGTCCCACCGGCCGCGCAGACGCTCAGGAGAACCGCCGTGATCTTGGACAAGATTCCCGAATCGACGCTGGCCGCCGGCCTCGGCATCCTGATGAAGGGGGCCGGCAAGGTGACCCGCTTCATTCCCATCCCCCAGCCCACGCTGCTCGTGGGCCCGGGGGCCAGCGCCCGGCTGGGCCAGGCCATCGCCGGCTTCGGGCACCAGAAGATCCTCATCGTCACGGATGCCATCATCGCGAAGCTCGGCCTTCTGAAGAGCCTGACGGACGCCCTGGCGGCGGGCGGTGCCGAGTTCGTCGTCTTCGACGAGATCACGCCGGACGCCCCCATCCCGCTGATCGAGCGGGGCATCGCCTTCTACCGGGAGCACGGCTGCGACGCCATCGTGGCGTTCGGCGGCGGCTCGGCCATGGATGCCTCCAAGGCCATCGCCGTCTCCATCGCCAACCCGAAGCCCCTGCGCAACCTGGCCGGCTATCTCAAGGGCCGGCACACGCCCATCCGCATCTACGCCGTGCCCACCACGGCCGGCACCGGCTCCGAGGTCACGGTGGCCGCCGTGATCGCCGACCCGGAGCGGGAAGCCAAGCTGGTGATCATCGACCCCCGCATCGTGCCCCAGATGGCGGCCCTGGACCCCAGCCTGATGACGGGCCTGCCGCCCTCCATCACCGCGGCCACGGGCATCGACGCCCTGACCCACGCCATCGAGTCCTTCGTCGGCAACTGGACGACGCATTATTCTGATGGCATGGCCCTGGCCGCCCTCGGCCTGATCTTCGAGAACCTGCGCACGGCCTGCCGCGACGGCGCCAACCTGCAGGCCCGCGAGGGCATGTCGCTGGCCGCCACCTACGCCGGCTTCGCCTTCACCCGGGCCAACGTGGGCTACGTGCATGCCATCGCCCACCAGTTCGGCGGCAAGTACCACACCCCCCACGGGCTGGCCAACGCCATCATGCTGCCCCACGTGCTGCGCTTCTCCGCCCCGGCCATCACCGACCGGCTGGCCAAGCTGGCCGTGCGCGCCAAGGTGGGCAAGGAAGGCGAGCCCGCCCGGGCCCTGGCCGAGAAGTTCATGGACGCGGTGGAGCAGCTGAACCGGGACCTGGGCATCCCCACCCACCTGGAGGCCCTGAAGGAGGGGGACATCCCGGCCCTCGCCCGCGCCGCCTGCAGCGAGGCCCAGGGCTACCCGGTGCCCCGCTACATGACCCAGAAGCAGTGCGAGGACATCATCCGCAAGGTGTTGCCGCCCGGCAACGCGAAACCGGCAGCGAAGCCGGCGGCCAGGGCCCCGGCGAAGACGGCGGAAAAGCCCGCCGCCAAGGCGCCGGCGAAGTCGCCCCGCAAGCCCAAGGCCGCCGCCGAGGCCCCGGCCGCGCCGGCACCGAAGAAGCCGCGCAGCCGGAAGCAGTAGGGCGAAAGGCATTTTCACCACAGAGGACGCAGAGGACACAGAGGAAAGCGAAACATCGTCGAGAAACGTCTGCGCACCCTGCCTGAACGTTGCATGGCGCTCGACTCGATTTTCTCCTGACCTTTCTCCGTGTCCTCTGTGTCCTCTGCGGTGAGCAGACTTTGAATTCGGATTCAACGGAGGAGAGACAATGAAAAAGGTGGTCACCGTATCCCTGGGGTCCTCGAAGAACGACTTCGAGTTCGAAACCGA
>SSTA01000340.1 GCA_009469685.1 Azonexaceae bacterium
CGCACCACCACGCCGGACGAGAAGCGCCCCAGGGTCACGCTGGACCCTTTGAGGGTGCCAATCTCCGGCCCCGTCATCCCGGCGCGCCCTTGGACTGGGCGGGCGACCACTCCATGCGCGCAATTTGGCGATCCTTGGGCGCTCCATCGCCACGGTCGCGCCAGACGATGCGCAGCCACATGCCCTCGTGCAGGGCGACCGGAGTCAGCCCGCGCTGCTCCATCGCGATCTCGTACTCGCCCGCCATGAATTCGAATTCGACTCCGCCCACCGTGATGGCCTCCCGGTTCGACGTGTCGCCGGTCGCTGCGAGGGGTTTGGCGGTACCGGTACCAGTGCGTTCCTGCCAGCGGCGATGGCGGGTCACCGGACCCTCCACCTGCCGCGCAGAACCGTCGCGCATTGCGGCCAGCGTCTGGCGTGCATCCCAGGCCGGTACCAGAACGCCGACGAAAACGATGGCTGCGGCGATGAAGCCCAGCACGAAGGCCGGCACCGTTTCACCGCCGGTTTTCACCGCCCGCCAATACCAGATCGCTGCGGCAAGCCCGACGGCCAGCGCTACGCCCAGCGCAATTTTCCGATCCGGCGTCCGCGGATCGGATAGATCGAAGATGAGTTGCCAATCTGCTCCCACGCCCCTACCTCCCTGGGTTTATTCCAATCGAATAGTTGGCTTTGCCGTCCTGCGGACCCGGC
The DNA here is from genome assembly GCA_009469685.1 of Azonexaceae bacterium. The sequence goes on from SSTA01000340.1 coordinate 700, forward strand.
GAGCGCGAGACACTCGCGCGCAAGACACAAAGGTAGCAGGCGCTCAGCGATCGGTACAGTGCGGGCGGTCCGAAAGTCTGCCGCGAAGTCGCTCAGCAGGGGCGGCAGGGGCTGGGTGCCAAGACGAATCCGCCCGGGAAGGAGGGCCTCGTCTTCCTAAGCCTTGCTCTGTCGTCTCGTATCGCCGCAGCGACGCAAAAGGCCGCTCGCCCTCTGGGAGCAGCTTTTCTTGACCGCGGTTGAGCGCCCGCCTCAATTAAAAAGGCCGGCCCCTTTTGAGGGCCGGCCTTTCCGAGAGCCGCTTGGTAGCGGCGCAAGAAACCGGAGTCTCTTAGTGGAACTGCTCTTCTTCGGTCGATCCGGTGAGGGCCTTGACGGAGGAGGAGCCGCCCTGGATGACGGTGGTCACGTCGTCGAAGTAGCCGGTACCGACTTCCTGCTGGTGGGAGACGAAGGTGTAGCCTTGCTCGCGCGCAGCGAATTCCGGTTCCTGGACCATGTTGACGTAGTGCTTCATGCCTTCGCCGCGGGCGTAAGCGTGGGCGAACTGGAAAGTGTTGTACCAGTTGATGTGGATGCCGGCCAGGGTGATGAACTGGTACTTGTAGCCCAGATCGGAGAGGCCCTGTTGGAACTTGGCGATGGTGGCATCGTCCAGGTTCTTCTTCCAGTTGAAGGACGGCGAGCAGTTGTAGGCCAGCAGCTTGCCCGGGCAGGCGGCCTGGACGGCTTGGGCGAATTCACGGGCGAAGCCGAGGTCGGGCACGCCGGTTTCGCACCAGACGAGGTCGGCGTAGGGAGCGTAGGCAACGCCGCGGGAGATGGACTGCTCCAGACCGTTCTTGACGCGGTAGAAGCCTTCCTGGGTGCGCTCTCCGGTGAGGAAGGGCTTGTCGTTCTCGTCGTAGTCGGAGGTGATCAGGTTGGCGGCTTCGGCATCGGTACGGGCCAGGATCAGGGTCGGAACGCCCATGACGTCGGCGGCGAAACGGGCGGAGATCAGCTTCTCGACCGCCTCGCGGGTCGGGACGAGCACCTTGCCACCCATGTGGCCACACTTCTTGGCGGCGGCCAGCTGGTCTTCGAAGTGCACGCCGGCGGCACCGGCGGCGATCATGTTCTTCATCAGTTCGAAGGCGTTCAGAACACCGCCGAAACCGGCTTCCGCGTCGGCGACGATGGGCAGGAAGTAGTCGATGAAGCCTTCGTCGCCGGGACCGACGCCACGGGACCACTGAATTTCGTCAGCGCGCTTGAAGGTGTTGTTGATGCGGCGAACCATGGTGGGGACGGAGTCATAGGCGTACAGAGACTGGTCCGGGTACATGGTTTCGGAGGTGTTGCCGTCGGCAGCGACTTGCCAGCCGGACAGATAGACGGCTTCCAGGCCGGCCTTGGCCTGTTGCATGGCCTGACCGGCGGTGATGGCGCCGAAGGCATTCACATAGCCCTTCTTGGCGGTACCGTTGATTTTTTCCCACAGGATCTTGGCACCGCGTTGGGCCAGGGTTTGTTCCGGCTGCAGGGAGCCGCGCAGCCGGACGACATCAGCGGCGGAATAACCGCGCTTGATGTTCTTCCAGCGGGGGTTTTCGGCCCAATCCTTTTCCAGGGCGGCAATTTGCTGTTCGCGAGTGCTCATGTGGATTCCTTGAAGATGACAGGTTGAAGGTTCTACGGGGCGGCCGAGCGGGCCGGTACCGTTGGGAAATGAGTATAGAGGCTTTCGTTGCTGGGATCAACAGTCTTATATAAGACATAAGACGGTTTATTTATTTTTAAAAACAACATGTTGCGGCAAAAATTTTGTATCGTGAAATGCAGTGCGCTCCTATGAAATCAAGGGGGTTTGGGCCTGGGCTAGGAGTTCGTTTCGACTCGTAAAGGTTCTCCGGGTTCAGGTCAAAGGGTGGTTGGCGACCAGGACGCCATCGGGATCGGCATAGAGCCATTCGCCGGGACGGAAGGTGGTCCCGCCGAAGGTCACCGCGAGGTCCCGCTCGCCGACGCCCTTCTTGATGCTCTTCTGCGGATGGGTGGCCAGGGCTCGCACGCCGATGTCGATTGCGCCGATGGCGGCGGAATCGCGGATGCAACCATAGACGACGATCCCCTCCCAGCCGTTCTTGTGGGCGAGCACCGCCAGTTGGTCACCGACCAGGGCGCAACGCTGGGAGCCGCCGCCATCGACGACCAGGACCTTGCCCCGGCCATCCCCGCCGAGGGCTTCGCGGACCAGGGAATTGTCCTCGAACAGCTTGAGGGTGACGATCTGTCCCGAAAACGTCGCGCGGCCGCCGAAGACGCGAAACATGGGAGCGACGACTCGGACCTGGGTGCCGAGTTCGGTCTCGTACTGGTCGCAGAGGTCGGCAGTTTGAAAGCTCATGGAAGTTCTCCCTACGGGAAAAAAGAAAAGCCATGCGGCGCATGGCTTGGGGGGATGGGATGGGTCGTCAGGCCAAGGCTTCGGCGATTTCTTCGAAGACCAGTCTGACCTTGCCTTCGGCGTCCAGGTCCACGGTGACGCGACCGCCATTGGACAGCCGGCCGAAAAGCAGCTCGTCCGCCAGGGCCGAGCGGATGGTGTCCTGGATCAGGCGGGCCATGGGGCGAGCTCCCATGAGGGGGTCGAAGCCCTTGCCAGCCAACATCTCCTTCAAGGCATCGGTGAAGTGGGCTTCCACCTTCTTCTCGTGGAGTTGCTCCTCAAGCTGCATGAGGAACTTGTCGACCACACGGAGGATGACGTCGTGGTCAAGGGCCGCGAAGGAAATGGTGGCATCCAGCCGATTGCGGAACTCCGGCGTGAACAGGCGCTTGATTTCCGCCATCTCGTCGCCGGCCTGCTTGCTGCTCGTGAAACCTATTGAGGTCTTCTGCAGGTCGGCGGCCCCGGCATTGGTGGTCATGATGATGACCACGTTGCGGAAATCGGCCTTGCGCCCGTTGTTGTCGGTCAGGGTCCCGTGATCCATCACCTGGAGCAGGATGTTGAAGATGTCGGGATGGGCCTTTTCGATTTCGTCGAGCAAGAGCACGCAGTAAGGCTTCTTGGTGATCGCCTCGGTCAGCAGACCGCCCTGGTCGAAACCGACGTAGCCCGGAGGAGCCCCAATCAGGCGAGAGACCGCGTGGCGCTCCATGTACTCGGACATGTCGAAGCGCTGCAATTCGATCCCCATGCAGTAAGCAAGCTGCTTGGCGACCTCCGTCTTGCCGACGCCAGTGGGGCCGGAGAAAAGGAAGGAGCCGATCGGTTTGCCCGGATTGCCGAGCCCGGAACGGGCCATCTTGATCGCCTTGGTGAGCGCGTCGATGGCTTTGTCCTGGCCGAAGACGACGGCCTTCAAGTCGCGGTCCAGATTCTTCAAGGCGCCGCGGTCGTCGGTCGTCACATGCTGGGAAGGGATACGGGCGATCTTGGCGACGATTTCCTCGATGTCCTGCTTGCCGATGACCTTCTTCTGCTTCGATTTGGGCAGGATGCGCTGGGCGGCACCGGCCTCGTCGATGACGTCGATGGCCTTGTCCGGCAGATGGCGATCCGTGATGTAGCGGGCGGAGAGCTCCACCGCCGAGGACAGCGCCGTCGCCGAGTATTTGATACCGTGGTGCGCTTCGAAGCGGGCCTTCAGCCCCTTGAGGATTTCGACGGTTTCGGCCACCGACGGCTCGCTCACGTCGATTTTCTGGAAACGCCGGGACAGCGCGCTGTCCTTCTCGAAAATTCCCCGGAATTCGGTATAGGTCGTCGCTCCGATGCACTTCAAAGTGCCAGCCGAAAGGGCGGGTTTCAAGAGATTGGAGGCGTCCAGGGTCCCCCCCGAGGCGGCGCCGGCGCCGATCAGAGTGTGGATTTCGTCGATGAAGAGGATGGCATTGACGTTGTCCTGGAGAGCCTTCAGGACCCCTTTGAGTCGCTGTTCGAAATCGCCGCGATACTTGGTGCCGGCCAAGAGCGCCCCCATATCCAGGGCGTAGACGTTGGCTTTGCCCAGGATTTCCGGAACGTCCCCTTCGACCACCCGACGCGCCAGCCCCTCGGCGATGGCGGTCTTTCCGACTCCCGCCTCGCCCACGAGGAGGGGATTGTTCTTCCGGCGGCGGCAGAGAATCTGGATCACCCGCTCCAGTTCCTTGTCGCGGCCGATGAGGGGGTCGATCTTGCCCTGCAAGGCCAGAGCGTTGAGATTGATGGTGTACTGCTCCAGCGGGCCGGCTTGCTGCTGCTCTCCCTCGGTCTCGGTTTCGCCTTCGGCTGGCGCCTTTTGCTGGGGTACCTTGCTGATGCCGTGGGAAATGAAATTCACCACGTCGAGCCGGGTCACGCCCTGCTTCTGGAGAAAATAGACCGCGTGGGAGTCCTTCTCTCCATAGATGGCCACCAGGACGTTGGCCCCGTTGACCTCTTTCTTACCCGAGGACTGGACGTGCAGGATCGCCCGCTGGATGACGCGCTGGAAGCCCAGGGTAGGCTGAGTGTCGATTTCCTCTTCGCCCGAGACCGAGGGGGTGTGCTCGGCGATGAAGTTCGCCA
>SSTA01000341.1 GCA_009469685.1 Azonexaceae bacterium
CGGTACCGCCAGGGTGCCGCAGGTGGACAAGATCGTCGGCCCCGGGAATGCCTACGTGGCCACCGCCAAGCGCCGCGTCTTCGGCATCGTCGGTATCGACATGGTCGCCGGCCCCTCGGAAATCCTCGTGGTGTCGGACGGTTCCGGCAACGCCGACTGGGTGGCGATGGATCTCTTCTCCCAGGCCGAGCACGACGAACTGGCCCAGTCCATCCTCATCTGCACCGACGCGGCCTTTATCGACCGCGTCCAGGCCAGCATCGACAAGCTCCTGCCCACCATGCCGCGCAAGGCGGTCATCGAGACGTCCCTCACCAACCGGGGCGCCTTCATCCTGGTGCGCGATCTCCAGGAGGCGATCGCGATCGCCAACCGGGTAGCACCGGAGCACCTGGAACTGTCGCTGGCCGATCCCGATCCCTGGGTCGAACACATCCACCACGCGGGGGCGATCTTCATCGGCCACTACACCTCCGAGTCCCTGGGCGACTACTGCGCGGGCCCCAACCATGTCCTACCCACTTCGGGGAGTGCCCGCTTTTCGTCACCGCTGGGGGTCTATGATTTCCAGAAACGTACCAGCCTGATCAAAGTGTCCAGGGCCGGGGCGCAGACCCTGGGTCGGATCGCATCGACCCTGGCCCACGGCGAAGGGCTGCCGGCCCACGCGAAATCTGCCGAATACCGGCTGGAATCCTGATGGCGGGGGAGGGCGCTCCCGCCCCTAGCCTCAAGGCGCTGTTCCTCGGCTTCTCTTCGGTAGGCCTCTCCGGCTTTGGCGGCGTCCTGCCCTTCGCCCGGCGCATGTTGGTGGAAGAGCGCCGCTGGCTGACGGCGGAAGAATTCAATGTCCTCCTGGGTCTTTGCCAATTCTTGCCGGGGCCGAATGTCATCAATCTTTCGGTGGCGGTCGGCTCCCGCTATCACGGGGTGTCTGGGGCTTGCGCGGCGGCGGGAGGGCTCCTGGGCGGGCCCCTCGTCATCGTCCTCTTGCTTGCCGTGCTGTACGATCATTTCGGCAGTTTGGCCGTAGTGCAGGGCATGTTGCGGGGCATCGCGGCGGTGGGTTGCGGCCTCCTCTTCGCCACCGCCATCCGCATGGGTATCGCCGTACGCGACAAGGCCTTCTTCCTGCCCTTCGCAGTCCTGGTTTTCATCGGCGTCGCATTGCTGCGCTGGCCGTTGCCGTCGGTTATGGTGACCCTGCTCGGGCTGTCGGCAACCCTGGCCTACTGGCGGGTGCAGGATGCCGCTGCTCGCTGACCTTTTTCTGCGGTTCGCCCTGCTCTTTTGCGTCGCCTTTGGCGGCGCCACTGCGCTACTGCCGGAAATGCAGCGGGTAGTGGTCGAACAGGAGCATTGGCTGGATCAGGCGACCTTCATCCATCTCTACGCCATCGCCCAGGCGGCACCCGGCCCCAATGGCCTGGTGGTGACGCTCATCGGTTGGCGGATCGCCGGCTTCGCGGGCGCCCTGGTCGCCACCCTCGCCATGTGCCTGCCCATGAGCGTCGTCATCTATTTCCTGATTCCCCACTGGGAACGCTTCCAGGGTGCCCGCTGGCAGCGGGCGGTGCAGATGGGGGTGGCGCCGCTGGCGGTGGGGCTGGTCTTCGCCGGTGCTGCGTTGATCGGGGGTGGGGCGGGACTTGCTGGGATGGGATGGGCCCTCGCCGCTGGCGCAGCAGCCGTCAATCTGCGCAGCAGCCTCCACCCCCTCTGGCTTATCGCTGTCGGCGCAGGCTTGGGTTTGGCGGGCTGGGTCTGATCAGGAACGGTAGGGGTTTTCCAGGGAGGAGATGACTTCCTGGAAAACGGCCCGGATCTGGGCTTCGTCGCATTCCATCAGGAGCGCGTCCTCAAAGGCGTCCTGAGCCACCTGGCGCAGTTCGGCAAGATTTTCCCGCAGCACCTTGATCTTCTCGGTGCAGGAAACGACGGAACCGTCGGGACGAAGCCAGCGGATATCTTCGGACTTGGCGCTCATGGGTGCGGCGGAAGGATTTCCTGATTGGACGGAGTCACGGCGAGCCGAGTTCAAGTTCGGGTTAGGTTCCGGGTTTCCTCGCGGGGCGGGCAACCGCCACGGAGCCGAGAGGACGACCTTCAGAATCGGATATCACGGCAAAGGTCATTTCCACGTAAATCGTTTCGCCGGACGCGGTCAAGGCCTTGGTCAGGGTCGGTCGGCCTGCGCCTCTCGTACGGCCTGCTTGCAGGGCCCGATGGTAACCCGCCCAGTGAGCGGGGCGCAGGTGTTCCGGAATGATGAGTTCCAGGCTCTGGTCGAGGGCCGCTTCGGCGGTGAAGCCGAAAAGGTTTTCGGCGGCAGCATTCCAAACCCGGATCCGGCCTTCCCGGTCCGCGTAGATCAGGGCATCGGCCATTTGGGCCGCCAAGGCGGCGTAGAGCACCTCGTTCACTTGAGGATTTCCGCCAGGGCATCCACAAGGCGTCTGCACTCACCGACGGTGCCCACGGTGATGCGCAAATGCTGGTCGATCCTGGGCAGGCGAAAGTGGCGGACGATGATGCTGCGCTCCCGCAAGGCCTGGGCGAGAGCGGCGGCATCCCGGGTCGGATGGTGGGCGAAGACAAAATTGGCAGCCGAGGGGACCACCTCGAAGCCTAGTCTGGCCAAGTCGGAGACGAGTTGCTCGCGGGTCTCGATGACGGCCCGACGGGTTCGGTCGAAGTACTCGCGATCTTCCAGGGCGGCCACGGCGCCGACGAGGGCGAGGCGGTCCAGGGGGTAGGAATTGAAACTGTTCTTGACGCGTTCCAGCGCTTCGATCAGGTCGGGATGGCCGACCGCGTAGCCTACCCGCAAGCCTGCCAGGGAGCGTGATTTCGACAGGGTATGGACGACGAGCAGGTTGTCGCGATGACGGGTGAGCGCAATTGCGGATTGGCCGCCGAAATCGACATAGGCTTCGTCAACGACGACCACCGAATCGGGGCTTCCGGCAGCCAGGGCATCGACGGCATCGAGGGCCAGGAGACGCCCGGTGGGGGCGTTGGGATTGGGGAAGATGATCCCGCCATTGGGCTGCCCATAGTCCGCGGGGTCGATGGCGAAATCGGCCGTGAGCGGGACGGCCCGATGTGCTATGCCGTAAAGGCCGCAATACACGGGGTAGAAGCTGTAGGTGATGTCCGGGAACAGGATGGGCGCGTCGTGCTTCAGAAGTCCCTGGAAGATGTGGGCGAGGACCTCGTCCGAGCCGTTTCCGACGAAGACGTTCTTCGCTTCGACCCCATATTCCCGGGCCACCGCTGCCTTGAGGGCGTCGCCGTTAGGATCGGGATAGAGGCGTAGGCGCGCGCCGTCGGTCCCCAATTCCGCCTGGATTGCAGCCAGCACCCGGGGCGAAGGCGGATAGGGATTCTCGTTGGTGTTGAGCTTGACCAGGTCGGCGATCTTGGGCTGCTCGCCGGGAATATAGGGGGTGAGGCCGCGGACGGCGGAACTCCAGAAGCGACTCATGGGGGCGCAAAGAACCTGAGGGAGGGCGAAATGGTATCATGCCGCTTTGCACAATCGCCTTCGCTGCCCATGCGCCAAGCCGAAATCACCCGCAACACCCTGGAGACCCAGATCACCGTGCGCCTCGACCTCGATGGCGCCGGCCGGGGCCGTTTCGCGACCGGGGTTCCCTTTCTGGATCACATGCTCGACCAGATTGCCCGCCATGGCATGATCGATCTGGAGGTCGACGCCAAGGGCGACCTCCAGATCGATGCCCATCATACTGTCGAGGACATCGGCATCACCGTCGGACAGGCCCTGGCAAAGGCCTGGGGCGACAAGAAGGGACTGACCCGCTACGGCCATGCCTATGTGCCTCTGGACGAGGCTTTGTCCCGTGTGGTGATCGACCTCTCCGGGCGGCCGGGACTCGACTTCAACGTGGAATTCACCCGGGCCTGGGTGGGGCAGTTCGACGTGGACCTGGTGCGGGAATTCTTCCAGGGCCTGGTCAATCACGCCGGAATGACGCTGCATATCGACAACCTGCGGGGCGTCAATGCCCATCATCAGGCCGAGACGGTGTTCAAGGCCTTCGGTCGGGCGCTGCGCATGGCGGCGACGCCGGATCCGCGTATGGCCGGCGCGATGCCCTCGACCAAGGGGACTTTGTGACCATCGCCGTCGTCGATTACGGCATGGGAAATCTGCGCTCCGTGTCGAAGGCCCTCGAACATGTGGCTGGCGGCCAGCCAGTCCTGGTCACCGCCGATCCGGAGACAGTCTCCGGGGCTGAACGGGTGGTCTTCCCCGGCCAGGGGGCGATGCCGGACTGCATGCGGGAACTCGACGCTCGTGGCCTGCGGGAGGTGGTGCTGCAGGCGGC
>SSTA01000342.1 GCA_009469685.1 Azonexaceae bacterium
ATCAGATGCAGATCAAGACTCACGACAAGGAAAAGGTACGAATCCTCGCGGAACAGCTTGCCAAGTTGCCAAACATCTGCGAGTTCAGCATTGTCCCTAGGGCTGACTGAATCGCCGCTGAGCAAATCCCGCCAAGCCACGCAATCGTTCAGTCCCAGGTAGCGCATATCCGGTTCGCCGGCTTGGGGACTTCAAGACCGCCCCGCGATGAGGCTATTCCTCCAATCCCGTCGACCGCCGCCAGTTCCAAGGTTCGATCGGGTTCTTATCCGCCCACAGGCCGAGCCGCTGGGCCTTGGCCTCGAATGCGGCCCGCTCGTATTCTTCCCTTGCCCGGGGCGCTTCTTCCACCTCGGACGGCCGATACCACCAAGCCATCCCGGCGCGCAGCTGCTCGAGACCCAAATCCAGGCCATTGATCCGTACCACGCAGGTCTCCTGGAATTGGCGGTGGGTTCTGCATTCCGCCGACGCCTCCCGGTCGAAGGCCAGGGCAGCGAGATTCGATTTGGCCCGTTGTCCGAAGGGCTGGGTCTGTTCGGGGGCATCGATCCCGGAAATCCGAATCCGGTGCTGCCGCCGGGAAGGATCCAGCAGGGAAACCGTATCGCCGTCGATGATGCCGACGATACGGCCCTGGACGATCTTTGGCGAACGTTCTGGAATTGCCGGCATCTGCCCAGGCCCAGCGGTCGCCGCAGATCCCAGGAGGGCAGCGCCGGGAGGAAGCTGCGGCGCTTGGGCATCGCAGGGGCGGTTCCTGAGAACGGATTGCCCTCCCTCGGAACAGCGGTAAAGCTGCCCATGGGCTGAGGCCATCCAGGCCAAACTTGCGCCGATCAACAGAATTGAGCGTTTCATGGTCTCTCCGTACGGACAACGGGCTGCCCGTTATCCGGGAGTTCAGGACTGTTGCCCAGGGTGATGCCCAGAGTCGCCGAGCACCCACTCAGAAAAACGCACGACAGGCAGAGACCGACTACCGAGTGCTTGGCCCTGGAGGGGAAAGCATGCCCCCATCGGGGTTTCCGCACCGATCGGCTGCGCTCGGCCGGCTTGGAGGGCCGTGCCGCGCAGGGAAGAACGGCATTTCCGGCCGGTCGAGTCACGCGCACAAGGTCGCGGACCGTCGGGCGACTCCGCGAGCCATCAGGTACCGCAAAAGGTCTGATACGCCGCCGTCACTTCCGGCGCTGCGGGCCGACTGTAGGCCTCGTCCCCCGGCCGGGCGTCGAAGGGTTCGAGCAAGACCGTCAGAAGACGTTCGAAGGGCGCCATTTCCTCCCGGTCGACCGCGGCATCCAGGGCTTCCTCGACCCGGTGGTTGCGGGGGATGTAGGCCGGGTTGGCTCGCTTCATCGTGGCGAGGGTCTGCGGCCCCGGATCGCCGACCCTTTCCCGCCAGCGCTTGACCCAGACCGCCGCTTTCTGAGCATCGCCGAGCAGATCGGCAAGGGCGCCGACCGTCCCCGCGGCTTCGTCGTGGAGGGCTCGGAAGGCCAGGGTGAAATCGACCCGGCCGGCGGCCAGCAGGGCGAGGAAATCGGCGACCAATCCGTGGTCAGCGTCGGTGAGGGCGGTCGGCGGCAGGCCGAGCTTGTCGCCGAAGACTTTCAGCCACTGGGCATCAAGCCAAGCCGGGAAGGCTTCGAGTATCTCGGTGGCCAGGGTCACCGCCCGTTCTTCGTCGGGATCGAGCAGGGGTAGCAAGGCCTCGGCAAGGCGGGCGAGATTCCATTGGGCGATCTTGCCTTGCTGGCCGTAGGCATAACGGCCTCCGGTATCGATGGAACTGAAGACGGTCAATGGGTGGTAGGTCTCCATGAAGGCGCAGGGCCCGTAGTCGATGGTTTCCCCGGAAATGCTCATATTGTCGGTATTCATGACCCCATGAATGAAACCGATCCCGAGCCAGCGGGCCACCAGGGCGGCCTGGCGGCGGGCGACGGCATCCAGGAAGGCGACGTAGGGTCGCTCGCCCCCCGCCAGATCCGGATAGTGGCGGGCGATGGCGTAGTCGGCCAGTTGTTTGACCGCTTCCGGCCCCCGGTGGGCGGCGAAGAATTCGAAGGTCCCGATGCGCAGATGGCTGGCCGCAACGCGGGTGAGCACCGCTCCGGGCAGGGGCCGGTCCCGGCGCACGGTTTCGCCGGTGGCGACAACCGCAAGGGTGCGCGTCGTGGGGACGCCGAGGGCGGCCATGGCCTCGCCGACGAGGTATTCCCGCAGGGCGGGACCCAGGGCGCACTTGCCGTCTCCCCGGCGGGAAAACGGAGTGCGGCCGGAGCCCTTGAAGGCGATGTCGCGCCGCTCCCCATTCCGGTCGATGACTTCGCCGAGCAGGAGGGCGCGGCCGTCCCCCAACTGAGGGGAAAATTGGCCGAACTGATGGCCGGCGTAGGCCTGGGCAAGAGGCGAAGCGCCGGCGGGAACAAGATTTCCGGCCAGGGCATCGACGCCGGCCGGCTGCTCGAGGATGTGCGGGTCGACGCGCAGTTCTTCGGCCAGGGCGCGGTTGAGGATGACCAGGCGAGGCGCGGGAACCGGCGTCGGGTTCCAGCCGACGTAGAAGCCCTCCAGGTCGCGGGAATAGCTGTTGTCGAAGTCGAAGAGTCTGGGACCGGGCTGAAGAACGGGGGAATTCATGGCAGAACCTTGTTTTGCGGGCCGGGGTTCGACTTTGCGCCGCGGGCGATGGTTCCGCCCGGCGTCCTAATCGAAGACAATAACGGCCGCACACCGGGCGCCGAGCTCGCACCGCCCACAAACTCCCCCGTCCTTGCCATGACCCTTCGCGATCCCGCTGCCCTCTCCGAGAGCATGCTCAAGCAGCACACCCCGATGATGCAG
>SSTA01000343.1 GCA_009469685.1 Azonexaceae bacterium
CCTCAATCCCCGCATCCTGCAGTCGGGCAAGACCCCCCGGGAGACCATTGACGCCCTGTGGGCGGCCCTCTCCGCCAACAAGCCCTGGTGCGGCGAGTTCGTCAATCGGCGCAAGGATGGCGAAGAGTACGTCGAATACGCCCGACTCGCTCCGGTGCGCCAGGGGGATGGCCGCACCACCCATTACCTGGCGGTCAACGAAGACATCTCGGAAAAACGTCGCATCGCCGATGAACTCGATCGCTACCGCAATCACCTGGAAGAACTGGTCAACCTGCGCACGCGGGAGCTTCAGGTCGCCAGCGAAGCGGCCGAGGCGTCCAACCGGGCGAAGGGCGCCTTCCTGGCCAACATGAGCCACGAAATCCGCACGCCGCTCAACGCGATCAATGGCATGGCCCACCTGATCCGCCGCGATGGCCTCACTCCGCGACAGAACGAAAAACTCGACAAACTGGTCGCGGCCAGCGACCACCTGCTCGAAGTCATCAATGCCATCCTCGACCTTTCACGGATCGAATCGGGAAAGTTCACCCTCGAAGACACCCCCGTCGACGTCAATGATCTGATGACATCGGTGGCGGACATGGTTTCCGGTCCTCTCCGGGCCAAGGGACTTGCGCTGGCGATGCGCAACGAAGTGCCGCCCCGGAATCTGCAGGGCGATCCGACCCGCCTGCGCCAAGCCCTGCTCAACTACGTCTCCAATGCCGTCAAATTTACCGCGGCGGGGCACGTCACCCTCTGCGCCAGCCCGGTCGATGAAGACGAAGGCAGCGTGCTCATACGATTCAGCGTCACCGATACCGGCATCGGCATCCCGTCGGAGGTCATGCCACGACTCTTTGCGACCTTCGAGCAGGCCGACAATTCCACCACTCGCCATTACGGCGGAACCGGATTGGGACTGGCGATCACCCTCAAGCTGGCCGAATTGATGGGGGGTGATGTCGGTGCGGAGAGTATCCAGGGCAGCGGCAGCACCTTCTGGTTCACGGCCCGTTTGCGCAAAAGCGCTCGCGCGGCTTCTCGCGATTCCCGCCAAAGTTCCGAAGAGACCCTGCGCGACCTGTTTCCCGGCCGCCGCATCCTCCTGGTCGAGGACGAACCGGTCAATCGCGAGATCGTCTCCCTCATGCTGCGGGAAGCCGGGCAGAAGGTCGACGGAGCCACTGACGGCCATGAAGCCCTCGCCTTGGCCGCCGTCGGGGCCTACGATCTGATCCTCATGGATATGCAGATGCCGACCATGGACGGACTGGAGGCCACCCAGCGCATCCGCGCCCTCCCCGGCGGTGAAGCCATCCCTATCGTCGCCTTCACCGCCAATGCCTTCGATGACGACCGGGAACGGTGCTTCGCGGCCGGCATGGACGATTTCCTGCCGAAACCGGTGGTGCCCGAAGCCCTCTACGCCACGACCCTCAAGTGGCTGGATCGGAATTGAGGGCGCGCAGAGCAAGCGCCCGCTCGTAGAGCCCCTTGCGGCCGGAACCGGTGATCGCGGCAGCGAGTTTGGCCGCCTGACTCACCGGCAGGCCGTCGTCGAGCAGCAGGCGGAGCACCCGCTCGCTCTCGCCGTCTTCTGCCGAAGCGGGAGCGCCCGACACCACGAGGACGAACTCCCCCCGCTGCCGGTTGCCGTCCTGGCGCAACCAATCGGCTGCCTCGAGCAGAGGCAGCGAAGCGATGGTCTCGAACACCTTGGTCAGCTCCCGCGCGATGACGACTTGGCGTGGCCCCAATATCCGGGCCAGATCTTCGACACACTCGACCACCCGGTGGGGAGCCTCGTAAAACACCAGCGACCAGGGCTGATCCCGGAGCGCCTCAAGGGACTGTTGCCGTTGCCCGGGACGCGCGGGCAGAAACCCGAAGAAGAGAAAATGGGGATCGTCGAATCCTGAAGCCGAGAGCGCCGCCACCGCAGCACAGGGCCCCGGCAGAGGAATGACGCGATAACCGGCGGCGCGCACGGCGGCGACGATGCGCGCCCCCGGGTCGGAGATTCCCGGCGTACCGGCATCGCTGATCAGGGCCACGGCGTCGCCCTGGGCCAGGAGTTCGACGATGCGGGCGGAAGCCTCCCGCTCGTTGTGTTCATGGGCCGCCAGGAGCTTTGCGGCGGACCCCACTTGGCGCAATAGGGGCTGGCTGTGGCGGGTATCCTCCGCCGCCACCCAGGCCACCGCGGCGAGGGTCTCCCGCGCCCGAACGCTCAAGTCGGCGAGGTTTCCCAAGGGCGTCGCCACCACGTACAATGCCCCCGATTCGATTGTCATCGTCCTTCCCGTGCCAGCAAAAGCCCACGATACCACTGCCCAGCGCGGTCGCGAAGCCGAGGCCCTGGCCGCGCGCTATCTGGAGGCCCGGGGTTTGACGGTCATCCGCCGCAATTTCCGGGTCCGCGGCGGCGAAATCGACCTCATCTGCCGCGACGGCGCGATGCTGGTATTCGTCGAGGTGCGCCTGCGCAGCCGCGACGACTTCGGTGGCGCGGCGGCCAGTATCGGACCCGAAAAGCGGCGACGACTCATCCTCGCAGCCCGCCATTATCTGGCGGGCTGCCCCGAAACCGATTGCCGCTTCGACTGCGTCCTCCTCGCCAGAGTCGACGGAAACGGTATCGAATGGCTGCGCAATGCCTTTTCCGCGGACGATTGAGGGCCGGCGGCGGGCGCTCGTCGCGCTCGCCGCGGCCACCCTGCTGCCCTTGCCCACGCTCGCAGCCGGAGACTCGATCCGCATCCTCATCCAGAGTTCGCCCCTGGCCGGAGCCCAATACCATGCGCTCGCCGAGGTCCGCGACGCGCTTCGGGTCGGCGACCTGCTGTCCTTGGTCCGCGAGCCCGAAAATCGTCACGACCGCCGTGCGATCCGAGTCGAATGGCGTGGCCGCAAACTGGGCTATCTGCCCCGGGCCGAGAATCGGGTGGTTGCTGCGGCACTCGACCGGGGCGAGCGCCTGGTGGCCCGCATCGCCCGCCTGCGGGATGATCCCGACCCCTGGCGCCGGGTGGAGATCGAGGTGCTGGCCGAGCTGTGACTTTACCGTTCGTTACAGCCGCAAGCCACCGCCGATGCTAGAATCCGGCAACTTTTTCCCGGACAGAGACGATGGACTTGATTGCCCGCGTGGCCAAGCACTTCGAAGATAGTGCCCACACCAAGCTCAATGCCATGGAACTGCTCGCGCAGCCAGTCGCCGCGGCGGTCGAAGTCATGACTGCAGCCCTGGTCAATGGCAATAAGATTCTCGCCTGCGGCAATGGAGGATCCGCCGCCGACGCGCAGCACTTTTCCGCCGAACTGGTGGGACGTTTCGAGGCGGAACGCCAGGAGCTGGCGGCCATCGCCCTGACGGTGGACACCTCCATCCTGACCGCCGTCGCCAACGACTATTCCTTCAATCAGGTCTTCTCCCGCCAGGTGCGCGCCCTCGGCCACGGCGGCGACGTGCTGCTGGCGATCTCCACCTCGGGCAATTCCGGCAATGTGATCGAAGCGATCAGCGCCGCCCACGACGCCGACATGCGCGTCGTCGCCCTCACCGGAAGAGGCGGCGGGCGCATCGGCGAAATGCTACGCGACGACGACATCCATCTTTGCGTACCGGCGGATCGTACCGCCCGCATCCAGGAAACCCACCTGCTCATCGTCCATTGTCTGTGCGACGGCATCGACAGTCTTCTCCTGGGAGTCGAAGAATGAAGAAACTGATCCTGTCCGCGGCGCTCCTTGCCGCCGCCCTCCCCGCCCTTCAGGGGTGCGTCACCGCCGTCGCCACCGGAGTGACGGTTGGCGTCCTGGCCGCCTTCGACCGGCGTCCCCTCACCACCCAGACCGATGACGAAGCCATCGAATGGAAGGCCGCCAGCCGGCTGGCCGACAAGTTCGGCAAGGAAAATCACATCAATGTGACCAGTTTCAACCGCAAGGTGTTGATCAGCGGCGAGACTGTCAGCGAGGACAACAAGACCCGCATCGGCGAAATCGTGCGCGGCGTCGACAATGTCCAGGGCATCTGGAACGAGATCTATGTCGGCCCGTCGTCCTCGCTGTCGGGTCGCAGTACCGACACCTACGTCACCTCCAAGGTCAAGGCGCGCTTTGTCGATTCCGGCCAGTTTTCCGCCAACCACGTCAAGGTGGTCACCGAAGCCGGAGTGGTCTTCCTGTTGGGCATTGTGAACGAGCGGGAAGCCCAGGCGGCAGTCCAGATTGCCCGTACCACCACCGGCGTGCGCAAGGTGGTGAACGTCATGGAAGTCGTCTCCGAGAGCGAAACCAAACGCCTCGATTCCTCTGCCACCAGCCGTTCCGAAGCCAAGCCGGCGCCTGCTGCGGCGCCCGCACCGGTGGAAGCCCCTGCCGCCCGCTGAGGCCGTGGAGTATCCGGCGCCGGCCTTCGAGGCCAGAATCTGCCCGCCCGACGCCCTCGCGCGGCGCATAGAAGGATTGCCCCGGCCGCTGGTCTTCACCAACGGCTGTTTCGATATCCTCCACCGCGGTCACGTGACCTATCTGGCCCAGGCAGCGGCCCTCGGCAAATCCTTGCTGGTCGCGGTCAACAGCGACGATTCGGTGCGCCGCCAGGGCAAGGGCAGCGATCGCCCCGTCAATCCCCTGGCCGACCGCATGGCCGTGCTTGCGGCCCTGGAATGCGTGGCCCTGGTCACCTGGTTCGACGACGACACCCCCATCCTTCCCATACTCGCCTGCCGACCGGACATCCTGGTCAAAGGCGGAGACTGGGCGCCGGAGCGCATCGTCGGAGCACCGGAGGTGCGCTCCTGGGGCGGCAGCGTGCATTCCATCCCCTTTCTGCACCAGACCTCGACGACGGCCCTGCTGGAAAAGATCCGCCGGCTCTGAGGGGAAGATCGGCGCCTTTCCTCACTCGGCCAGGCAGCCCCTTCGGCGCAAGGCCTGATTTTCAGAGCTACAGAACGACCTGGGTCCCCAGTTCCACCACGCGGTTGAATGGAATTCGGAAATAGGCGGTCGCCGACCCGGCGTTGCGGAACAGCGCGATGAATAGTTTTTCTCGCCAGAAGGCC
>SSTA01000062.1 GCA_009469685.1 Azonexaceae bacterium
ACGCGGCCCCGCGCAGTCCATCGCGACTGGGTCGCGCCCCGAGAGGCGTGTTAGCGTACGCCCATGTGCACCCGCTACATCGCTCCCGATCAAGCCGCCCTCGAGCGGGCCTGGCATATTGGTCGTCACAATCAGCCCAAGTGGGCCGAGAACGTATTTCCGCGGGCTCGTGGGCCATTTCTGCGTCCGAACGCCGCCGGCACTCTTGAGCTCGTGGTCGGCCGCTGGGGTTTGATTCCGGGCTGGGCGAAAACTCCCGAACTCAAATTTGCGACCATGAACTGCCGGTCGGAAGAGGCGGCGCGCAAGCCGGCCTTCCGCGATGCCTGGCGGCAGGAGCAGCGCTGCATCATTCCGGCCTGGTCTTTCGATGAGCCCTGTTGGGAGACGGGTCGCAACGTCTGGTGGCGATTCCGTCGCGCGGATGGCTGTCTCTGGGGCCTGGCCGGGCTGTGGAGCAGCTGGATCGACCGCGCCACGGGCGAAGTGCTCGAGTCATACACCATGCTTACCTGTAACGCCGACGGTCATCCGCTCATGGGGCGCATGCACAAGCCCGACCCCCATCTGCCGAGCGACCGGCAGGACAAGCGCAGCGTGGTCGCCATCGAAATAGACGATCTGGATCGCTGGTTTCATGGCAGTTGCCAGGACGTGCTGCCCTTGCTTTGCCCGCCCGAGCCCGATCGCTTGGTCGGCGAACCCTTGTAGAGAAAGTCCGCACTCCTAGACTGACTGTCCACCGAGGGGCAAGGTGCTATGGACCACCGGCGCCGCCCGCGAGGCGTAGCTCGAGCGAGGTCACGCGATGGTTATGGCCTATGCGCTTCCAGCACGATGTTCAGGGTGACCTCGTCACTGACGAAAGGTACCGCCTTGCTGACGTTGAAATCGCTGCGCTTGATCTTGGTGACGGCATTGGCACCGATGGCATCCCGTCTGACCATCGGATTGATCTTTGCGGCGAACTGGGTGACCGTCAGTGTCACCGGCTTGGTGATCCCCTTGATGGTCAGATTCCCGTCGATGGAGACGGGATCGCCGTCCTTGAATTTGACGCCGGTGGACTTGAAGGTGATGGTCGGGTAGTTCGCTGTGTCGAATAGTTCAGGCGCTTGAATGTGTTCGGCGAAGATCGCTGAACCCGCGTCGACGGACTTCGCATCGATGGTGATGTCGACGGAACCGGTTTCAGCTGCCTTGTCCCAGACGACCGTGCCGGAGGTCTTGAGAAAACGGTGGGTCTGGGTGCTGAAGCCGAGGTGGTTGTAGGTGAAGCTCGGGTAGGTATGTTCGTTGTCGACGGTATAGGTTTCCGGAGCGGCGAAGGAATGCGTCGATAGGGTGGTGGCCAGGGCGGCCAGGGCGAAAAGACGTTTCATGAAAATCTCCTGGGGTTACTTGCGGGGGGTTGAGACAAGATGAAATTTGACCTGTACATCATTGGCGACGGTGGAGACGTCTGCCCAGACGCCGTCGCCGACGGCGAAATCGAGGCGCTTCAGGGTGAAGCTGCCGTCGAAGACCCCGTTGGCGCCTTCCTGACGGAAGCTCATGGGAGCGACGATGTCCTGGGCCTTGCCCTTGATGGTGAGTTTGCCGGCGAGTTCGTAGCGGTCACCGCCCAGGGGTTTGACCGCAGTCGAGACAAAGCTGGCGGTCGGGAAAGTCTTGAGGTTGAACCAGGCCTTGCCGACCACTTCGTCATTGGCTTCCTTGGAGCCGGCGTCGATACTGGCGAGATCGAGTTCCAGCCGGGCACTGGCGGCGGTCGGCTTGGCGGGGTCGAAGCTCAGGGCTGCGGTGAATTTGCGGAAGCGGCCATCCACCGGGACTCCCATCTGCTTGGAGACGAAGGTGAGCGTACTTTTGTCGGCCTGGAAGTCGCCGTATTCAATGGCCTGGGCGGCAGGGGCAAACAGGGCGAAGGCGGTGGTCAGCGAGACGAGACGGGCCATGGCGTTCTCCGGGGTCAGGGTTTTTTGGCGAGGAAGGGCAGCATGCGGGTGAGGACATCGTCCCGGTCGACCAGGTGGTGCTTCACCGCAGCTCCGACGTGGGCGATGACCAGGAGCGCGAGGGTGAAGTTGAGTCCCATATGGACTCCCTTGAGGATGTCGCCCAGGGCTTCGTTCTTGTCCACCAGGTCGGGGAGGGGCAGGACGCCGAACCAGACCGTCTGGAAACCCTTGGCGGAACTCATCAGCCAGCCGCTGATGGGAATGGCCAGCATCAGGGCGTAGAGCAGGTGGTGCAGTCCGTGGGCGGCGGCCTGCTGCCAGTGCGGCATGGCGGCGGGTAGCGGTGGAGGACGGTGACCGGCGCGCCAGGCCAGCCGCAGGATGAGGAGTAGGAAGGCCGTGACGCCGGCCCATTTGTGCCAGGAATAGACCTTGAGCTTCCAGGGGCTGAGGGGCAGGTCGTGCATGTAGATGCCCACCGAAAACAGTCCGACCAGGAGGATGGCCATGAGCCAATGGAGTGCGACGGCAGTCTGGGTGTAGCGGAGTGGGGCCATGGGGGTTCCTCAGGAAGCGCGGGCGGGCCAGAAGGCGTAGGCGTCCATGGCGAGGACGGCGGACTCGATTCCGGTGTGCAGGCGCTCGCGGCGGCTACCGGGGCCGCCGGCGCCGAGTGCGACGTGGAGCGGGAGCAGGTGCTCTTCGCTGGGATGGGCACGGGCGGCATGCGGAGCCCGTTGGCGGTAGTCGACGACAGTTTCGTCGTCGCCGGCTTCCAGCCTTTTCCACATCCAGTCGGCAAACTCGCCTACATAGGCGGGGCTGCCGCTCCCCTCGGCGGAGGCGAGTTGGAAGTCCCGCAGGTTGTGGGTGAGGTTGCCGGAGGCCAGGACCAGGACACCCTGGTCAAGGAGTGGCCGCAGTGCCCGGCCCAGGGCGAAATGATATTTCGGACCCATGCCGTGCTCCAGGGACAGCGGGATCACTGGAATGTCCGCTTGCGGATACATCAGCAGCAGGGGGGTCCAGGCGCCGTGGTCGAGACCCCGGGCGTCGTCTGTGGCCGGGGCCAGACCGGCGTCGTCCAGGTGCTGGCGGACTTGCGAGGCAAAGGCGCCGGCGCTGGGGGCCGGGTAGCGAATCTGGTAAAGGTCGGGCGGAAATCCCCAGAAATCGTGAATGGTCTCCAGTTCCCGCGCGGTCCCGACGGTGGCCTGATCGGCCTGCCAATGGGCGCTGACGACGACGATGGCGCGGGGTCGCGGCAGGGCTTGGGCGATGGCGGCCAGGGCGTTCCGGGCCGCCCCGGGTTCCAGGACCATGGTGGGGGCGCCATGGGGAACGAAAAGGGCGGGCAACGGGGCCTGAGAGGACGTCTGCATCATGCTTGGTGGTTATTGCGAGCCGAAGAGTTCCTGCACCAGGCAGGGAAGGGGCCGCGGGGGGCGGCCGACGAGGGCGGCAAAATCGTTGGTCACGCGATCGAAACGCCCCTCGGCCACGGCGGAGTACATATTGGCCACCGCCCGGGCGAGCCAAGCCGGCAGTCCGTACCCTGCGAGGGCTTCGGCATAGGCGTCTTCGCTCACCGGCTCGTAGCGGATGGCCTTTCCAGTGACCCGGGAAACCGCGGCGGCGACTTCGTGGTAGTCGTGGGTAGCCTGGCCGGTCAGCTCATAGACGTTCTTGGCCAGGGCCGGAGCCAGAGTGGCGGCTGCCGTGGCTTCTGCCAAATCCGCCCGGCTGATGAAGCTTGCCTTGCCCGGGCCGGCAGGGAGGTGGAACACTCCGGTTTCCAAGGCACCGGCAAGGGCCATGGGAAGCAGTTCGGCATACAGCGGGTTGCGCAGGGCGGTCCAGGCCAGGCCGCTGGCGACCAGCTCCGCTTCCGTCGCCCGATGGACGGCGGCGAATTCCGCCGGGGATTCTGCGGCGACATCGATGAAGCTGGTGTAGACGATGCGCTCGACGCCGGCCGCTCGGGCGGCGCCGATGGCGCTGGCGTGCTGGGCAATGCGTTGGGCCTTGGGGCCGTCTGTCGACACCAGAACCAGGGTGCGGGCGCCCGCAAAGGCCGCTGGGAGCGATTCGGCGCGGTCGAAATCAGCGGCGCGGACCTCTATCCCTCGGCTGACCAGGTCGGCTGACTTTCCCGGGTCCCGGACGCTGGCGGCAATGCCGGACGCTCCCCCGCGGCGGGCGATCAATTGCTCGAGGATGCGGCGGCCGAGCTGGCCGTTGGCTCCGGTGACGACGATCATGCAATTCTCCAGAACTTATGATGTGTTCGTACTGTAGCCCGGTAATTGATGATTAAATAGAAGCTAATAAGCAATTAACTGGTGCAATTTAGGTAACAATGGAGGCGCTGTGGACCGTCTGGAATGCATGCAGGTTTTCGTGCGGGTTGCGGAAAATGGAAGCTTTTCCGCCGTGGCCCGGCAGATGGCGGTCGCCCGTTCGGTGGTTACCCGGCAAGTGGCCGCCCTGGAAGCCCATCTCGGCGCCAAGCTCCTTGCCCGCAGCACCCGTAGCCTGTCCCTGACCTCGGCAGGGATCGCCTACCTGGAGCGTTGCCGGGAAATCCTCAACCTGGTCGACGCGGCGGAAACCGGACTGGCCGGGGAAGGCGCCGAACCCCGGGGAACCATCCGTCTCAGCGTTCCCCTGAGCTTTGGCTTGCGCCATCTTGCGCCCTTGCTCCTCGATTTTGCCGTGACTTTTCCGGAAATCTCGGTGGAAGTCGATTTCACCGATCGGCGCGTCAAACTGGTGGAGGAAGGGCTGGATCTGGCCATCCGCATTACCCTGCGCCTCGATCCCCTCGACGTGGCCCGCCGTATCGGCAGCAGCCGCCTGGTGGTGGTGGCCTCGCCTGAGTATTTGCGTCGCCACGGTGAACCGACCCATCCCCAGGAACTGGCGGATCGCGAATGCCTCATCTACCTTCCCGCCCAGCAAGGGGGATGGCCTTTTCTGGTGGACGGGACGCTGCGGACGTATCCGGTGAGCGGACGCATCAGGGCCAACAACGGCGACGCCCTGCTCGACGCGACCATCCGCGGCCTGGGCATATCAGCCCAGCCGAGTTTTCTGGTCGCGCCGGCGCTCGAAGCCGGATGGGTGCGTCCCATCCTGACCGACTATCCCCTGCCGGAACTGGGGATCTATGCCCTACTTCCCGGCAACCGCTACGTTCCCCGGCGGGTGAGGGTCCTCATCGATACGCTGGCGGAGCGGATAGGAAGCCGTCCCTACTGGGAGCAAGGTGGACACTGGCCGCCCGCGCCGCCCGGGTAGGAGAACCTCAGTCTGCCGTTGCTTCTTCGCCGTCGATGGCGAAGGAGCGCAGCCAGCAGGATCGCCGTTCGAGGTGCGAGCGGCGGTCGCGCAGGACGAGGCCTTCGCTGGTGGTATAGGGTGGGGCCTCGATCCTGTCGTTGCGGCGGCGCTCGCCGCTGCGTTGGCGGAGGGAATCTGCGGCGCTCGGATCCTTGACCGAAGCCATCATTGGGAGTCTCAAACAGTGCGGAGCTTCGATTATGCCATGGTGTATACGGCCGAGGGGACATGCTATATTGTCCCGATGAGTGCTGCCGCCCCCCCGGCGCCCGCCCAGAGCGCGCCGACCATACACGAGCATCGCCTGACGCTGGCGGAAATTCTCGACCTGCTGGTCGAGGACGAGATGGTTTCCCGCACCGATGCCGAGGCGCTGCGCGCGGAAAGACGCCTCCAGGGCGGGAAGCATCATCCCCTGGTGGTCGTTGCGGACCAGAAGTGGCGGTCGGCGAAGCCGCCCGCTCCTTTGCTCGGGCTCGAGAATCTCACCGAGTGGCTGTCCGGCCGCCTGGGCCTTGAGTACTACCACATCGACCCCCTGAAAATCGATTTCACCGGCGTCGCCGACGTGATGTCGAGCGCCTATGCGACGCGCTTCGCGATCCTCCCGGTCCAGGTGACGACCCGGGAAGTGGTGGTGGCGACGGCAGAACCCTTCCTGCGGGAATGGGAAAAGGAGTTGAAGCCCATCCTGCGCAAGGACATCCGCCGGGTGCTGGCCAATCCGGTCGACATCAGCCGCTACCAGGTCGAATTCTTCAATCTCGCCAAGTCGGTCAAGAAGGCGAATCAGAAGGGCGAAGGCACCTCGGGACTGTCCAGTTTCGAGCAGCTGGTCGAACTGGGCAAGGCCAACCGGACCTACGACGCCAACGACCAGCACATCGTCAATATCGTGGACTGGCTGTGGCAGTATGCCTTCGATCAGCGGGCCTCGGACATCCATGTCGAACCCCGGCGCGAGATCGGCTTGGTGCGCTTCCGGATCGACGGGGTGCTGCATCAGGTCTATCAGATTCCCATGGCGGTCATGAATGCCATGACCAGCCGCATCAAGCTCCTGGGCCGTATGGACGTGATCGAGAAGCGCCGTCCCCAGGACGGACGCATCAAGACCCGGACCCCCGATGGCCAGGAGGTGGAGCTACGCCTGTCGACCCTGCCGACCGCCTTCGGCGAAAAACTGGTCATGCGCATTTTCGATCCCGACGTCCTCGTCCGGGATTTCCGCGAACTCGGTTTTTCGGAAGAGGATCAGGGGCGCTGGAACCAGATGACCCGCTCGCCCAACGGGATCATTCTGGTGACCGGTCCGACGGGCTCCGGCAAGACCACCACGCTCTACACGACGCTCAAGCAGCTGGCGACCTCGGAAGTGAATGTCTGCACCATCGAAGATCCCATCGAAATGGTCGAACCGGCATTCAACCAGATGCAGGTGCAGCAGGCGATCGAACTCGGGTTCGCCGACGGCGTCCGTTCCCTGATGCGCCAGGATCCCGACATCATCATGATCGGCGAAATCCGCGATCTCGAAACCGCCGAAATGGCCATCCAGGCGGCGCTGACCGGCCATCTCGTATTGTCGACCCTGCACACCAACGATGCTCCCTCGGCCATCACCCGTCTGCTCGATCTCGGGGTGCCGGCCTATCTCATCAATTCGACCGTCCTCGGCATCATGGCCCAACGCCTGGTGCGGACCCTTTGTCCGGCGTGCAAGAAGCCTTTCCCCATTCGCGACGAACAGCGGGAATTGTGGAATTCCCTGGTCGTTCCCTGGAAGGCCAATCACCCGGCGGCGATCCATCAACCGACAGGCTGCCTCGAATGCCGCATGACGGGATACCTGGGCCGCGTCGGACTCTATGAAATCCTCTTGATGTCGCCGGAAATCCGCAGGCTGATCAAGCCGCAGACCGAAATCGCGAAGGTTCGGGATACCGCCTATCGCGAAGGCATGCGACCGCTACGCATATCCGGAGCCATGAAAGTCGCCGCCGGACTGACTTCTCTGGACGAAATCGTCAAGGTTGCGCCTCCGGCAGACGATGCTTGACGCATCCCTGTCGGACGGACTAGTCTCTTCAGACTAGTTCTCGAGGAGACGCGTGATGGCGGTGGAGCTTTATAACGACGGATCCCATATCGTCCATGCCTTTTATGATTTGGTGGACGATACCGCCGGTCCGGTCGTCCAGTGCAATCAATTCCTGGTGGTGGACGACGGCCACGGAGCGCTGATCGACCCGGGCGGCAACATGACTTACACCGGGCTGCTCATGGACATGCAGAAGTATTTCTCGTCCAAGGACCTCGACTACATCCTCGCTTCGCACCCGGACCCGGACATCATCGCCTCGGTGAACAAGTGGTTTGTCGCCTCCCAGTGCAAGGTCTTGATCTCCAGCCTGTGGACCCGATTCGTCCCCCATTTCACCACCGGCCGCGACGTTTCAGCGCGTATCGTGGGTATCCCCGATCCCGGTATGGCGATCCCCTTGGGCAAGTGCCGCATGGTGGCGCTTCCAGCCCATTTCCTGCATGCCGAGGGAAACTTCCAGTTCTACGATCCGGTGGCAAAAATCCTTTTCTCCGGCGACCTCGGCACCTCTCTGGTCGATCATCGGGCCGCCGCGCAACCGGTGGGGGATTTCGCCGCTCACCTGCGCAATATGGAAGGCTTCCACCGGCGCTATATCGTCTCCGGAAAGATTTGCCGCTACTGGGCAGCCATGGTGCGCCAGCTGGACATCGAGCAGATCGTTCCCCAGCATGGCTGCCGCTTCGTCGGCAAGGAAATGTGCGGAAAGCTCATCGATTGGATCGAGCGCCTGGATTGCGGCGTCGATCTCATGACCCAGGACAACTACCGCGTGCCGATCTGATCGCGCCCGCTGACAGACCTCGACTCGATCCCGCGTCAATAGGCTGAGGGGACCAGACCCTGGAAGGGCGGAGTCCGGCCGACCAGGGATTCGAGTTCAATGAGTTCGGCGTCGCTGTGATTGCTCACCCCGGCGGGGACCATGCTGCGGCGACCGTCGGGAAGGATGTAGAGGGGATGGTCGTGATGCCGGGTGGAATAGGTTTCCGCCTGGTGTGGCGCGGCGCTCGGCACGACTTCTGCCGTTCCGTAGCAGAGGCAGAAGTAGACGCGCTCCGGAGAGGCCTCGATGTAGCAGCCGGTGCCGCGGATGCCGATGGTGGCCGATGGCGTGACGATCTGCCGCTCCCCCTTGGCGAAGACCGATAGCAATCCTCCCGAGAGTACCCGTAAGCCGCCCTTGATCGTGTCGCCCAGGAGGGCCACCGTCGAATTGCCGCGCTGCCGATAGGCGTCCTGGCCGACGACGAAGACCGCTTCGCTGCCTGGGCCGGTGACCACCGTATCGCCGGGCCGGATAAGGGTGCCTTCCTTGGCGGGCTTGCCATTCACCAGGACGTTACCGCTGACCCGATACAATCCCTGGCCGCCGGGTTTCGCTCCGTTGGCCGAGACGGCGGCAATTCCGGTCAGGGGAAGGGCGCCCAGGAGCTTGCAGACTTCGCGTCGTTTCATGCCCGTCAGTTTAGCGGGAAAGCGCCGCCATCGCCCGTTCCAGTCCCTCCAGGGTGAGGGGGAACATGCGGCCGCCAATGGCCTGGCCGATGGCGCGGATCGAGGGGCCGTGGCGCCAGTATTCTTCCGGGACCGGGTTCAGCCAGGCGGCTTTGGGCCAAGCGGCGAACAGGCGGGTCAGCCAGACCGTTCCGGCTTCTTCGTTCCAATGCTCGACGCTGCCCCCCGGGCGGTCGAGTTCGTAGGGGCTCATGCTGGCGTCTCCCACCAGAATCAGCTTGTAATCGGGGCCATAGGTGTGGAGCAGATCCCAGGTCGGGGTGCGCTGGTCGTGGCGGCGGCGATTGTCGCGCCACACGCTTTCATAGACGCAGTTGTGGAAATAATAGTGCTCCAGGTGCTTGAATTCGGCCCGGGCGGCCGAGAACAATTCTTCGCATTGCAGGACGTGGAGGTCCATCGAGCCACCCACGTCGAGGAGTAGGAGGATCTTCACGGCATTGCGCCGCTCGGGTCGTAGATGCAGGTCAAGGCAACCGCCGTTGCGGGCGGTACCCGCGACCGTGGCGTCAAGGTCGAGCTCCTCGGCCGCACCCTGGCGGGCGAAGCGCCGCAGGCGGCGCAGCGCCAATTTCACGTTGCGTACCCCGAGCTCGATGCGATCGTCGAAATTCCTGAATTCCCGCCGCTCCCAGACCTTCACTGCGGTCCGGTGGCCCCCTGAATCGCCGCCGATGCGGATACCCTCGGGGTGCTCGCCGCCGTGGCCGAAGGGCGAGGTGCCACCGGTGCCTATCCACTTGCTGCCGCCAGAGTGGCGTTCCTTCTGTTCCGCGAGCCGCTGCCGGAACTGCTCGAACAAGCGATCGAAGCCGAGCTTTTCCAGCGTGGCCCGGTCCTCCGCTGTGAGATGGCGACCTGCCGCCAAGCGCAGCCAGTCCTCGGGTATCTCGGCCTCCAGGCCGGGCAGGGCTTCGACACCGCGAAAATACTCGCCGAAGGCCTGGTCATAACGGTCGAATTGGGCTTCGTCCTTGACCATGGCGAGGCGGGCGAGGAGGTGGAAATCGTCGAGACTGTATCCGGCCAGACGCGCTCCGAGCGCCTCCAGCAGGGTCAGAAATTCGGTGATGGAAACCGGGATTCCGCGCGCCTTCAGATGGAGATAGAAGCCGATCAGCATGGCCGCCTGCCGCGATCCGCGACAACCGGAGTCAGGTCTTGCGACGCGCCATGAAGGCCAGGCGCTCGAAGAGATGGACATCCTGCTCGTTCTTGACCAGCGCCCCGTGCAGCGGCGGAATGGCATCGCGGGCGTCCTTCGCCCGCAGGGCTTCCGGCGGGATGTCTTCGGCGAGCAGCAGCTTGAGCCAGTCGAGGAGTTCGCTGGTGGAGGGTTTTTTCTTGATGCCCGGCACCTCGCGGATGTCGAAAAAGACCTCCAGGGCTTCCCGCAGCAGATCGCGCTTCAGGTCCGGAAAGTGGACGTCGACGATGCGCGTCATGGTCTCCCGGTCGGGAAAGCGGATGTAGTGGAAGAAGCAGCGGCGCAGGAAGGCGTCGGGCAATTCCTTCTCGTTGTTGGAGGTGATGATGAACAAAGGACGGTGGCGGGCTACGACGGTCCGGGCGAGCTCGTAGCAATGAAACTCCATGCGGTCGAGTTCCCGCAGCAGGTCATTGGGGAATTCGATGTCGGCCTTGTCGATTTCATCGATCAGCACCACGGCGGGAGCTTCGCTCTCGAAGGCTTGCCAGAGCACCCCCGGGACGATGTAGTGGGCGATGTCGGCGACCCGCGGGTCGCCCAGTTGGGAATCCCGCAGGCGCGACACGGCATCGTAATCGTAGAGCCCCTGTTGCGCCTTGGTGGTCGACTTGATGTGCCACTGGAAGAGGGGGCGGCCGAGGGCGCGGGCGACTTCCTCGGCAAGCAGGGTCTTGCCGGTGCCGGGTTCGCCCTTGACCAGCAGAGGCCGTTCCAGAGCGACGGCGGCATTGACCGCCAAGGTCAGGTCGTTGGGAGCGACGTAGCTGTCGGTACCGGTGAAGCGCATGGCGGGTTCCTCACGAGGCCGTGGCGGCCCGGCGCAGGGCTTCCAGGTAGGCGGCGGCGTCCATCGGGCGTCCTTCGCGCTGGGAGCGCCAGATCGTTTCGCCCAGGGCCTCGAGGACCACGTGCTCGGCCGCGTGGGGGTCGAGGCGCGCGCGCAGGGTCTCGAACGCGGCCCGGATTCCGGGGGGCTGATCAATGCTGACCTGCTCGTGGATGGCAAGGTGAAGGGAGAGATGGAGAAATGGATTCATGCCGCCGGAATCCGGAGTCCACTCGCCCTGGACGGCGGCATCCGGGTCGGCGAGCAAGGATTGGTATTCGGGATGGCGTCCAACGATGTCGGCAGCCGCCAATTCGGCCCCGACGAGGGGCAGACGGTCCCGGTGTTTGCGCCAGGCCTCGCAGAAGAAGAGGCGGACTTGGTCACGGGAGGGATTGAACATGATCGGGCTCGAAGAGGAGGGTGGCGACGCTGTTGCGAAAGAGCGCGGTGGCGCCGTTCCAGGGGGCGATCTGGCCGCTGCCGTAGGCACCGGCCAGCGGGACCCCGGGGAATCGGCGGCGGAAGGCCAGCAAGTCCCGGTCGTCGCCCTCATAGAACAGCGGTCCGCGGCCGATGCACGAAAACATCAGTGCGCAGGCGGGATTCTGGCAGGCGGCGGCCAGAGGCTCAAGGCTGGCCGCCATATCGGCCTCGGCGGCCAGAGGCTGGCGCAGCGCCCAGCGCAGGGAGCTTCCTTCCGCCAAGGGGCAGCCCAGGCTGAGGGAACCGTCTCCGTTCGCCGAGAGGATGGGGATGGGTATCCCGGCAACGCTGGCGGCGACCCAATGGATAGGCAACTGCAGGCGATCCCTCAGGGCAGCGGGGAGCGCCCGGCGCAAGCTCTCCGCCGCCGGCAGGTTGCCGAGCTTGAGAAGATCGTAGCCGCGGGTCTCGGTGACCGCTTGCTCGGTATTGAGGAACTGGAGACCCGGAGAAATCGCACCCCGCATTCGGCAACCGGCGACGCCAAATTCTGCCATCGGCGACGCCAGCCGCCCACACTGCCAGGCGGGATGACCCGCATTGGCGATTCCCCAGCGGCGAACGTGGTCCCCCGGGTGCTCGGGCAGGGCTGCTGCGCCGGTCAGGGTGATGCGCTCGCTGCCGGCGTCAGGCGCCATGAGCCCGCTGCCTTCACCGAGGACGAGCGCCGCTGCAGCCGGTTGATCCAGGCACCAGCCTGTCTCGGTCAGGACACCCTCGGTCACCATCCCCGCCACCTGGAGGGTGCCCGCGACGCCCGAGGCGGCGGTGACCGCGGCCTGGGCGTGGCGGGCGAAAGCGGCGGAGAGGAAAAGGACGACGCCTTCGGCCCGCGTCAGATTTGCGGACGCCAGGGCGCGGTGTACCGCTTCGGAGGCAAGCGCGGCTGAAACCCGCGGGGCGCTCGCCAGGGCTGATGCGGCCTTCATGAGGGTTTTGCCGGGTAGGCGCAGAGATCGGCGACGCCGCACCTTCCGCATTCCGGCCGACGGGCCTTGCAGACGTAGCGGCCATGCAGGATCAGCCAGTGGTGGGCATCCTGGCGGAACGCGGCGGGGGTCACCTTGAGCAGGCGCGTCTCGACCGCCAGGGGGGTCTTTCCGGGAGCCAGGCCGGTCCGATTGGCAACGCGGAATATGTGGGTGTCCACGGCGATGGTCGGATGGCCGAAGGCGGTGTTGAGGACGACATTGGCGGTCTTGCGGCCGACCCCCGGCAAGGCTTCGAGGGCGGCCCGTTCGGCAGGAACTGCACCGCCATGGAGTGCGAGGAGCTGCCGGCAAGTGGCGATGACGTTGCGCGCCTTGGTGCGGTAGAGGCCGATGGTACGGATATATTCGGCGACGCCTTCCTCGCCCAGGGCGAGCATCGCTTCGGGGGTGGGTGCCGCCGGAAACAAGAACGCAGTGGCCTTGTTGACGCCGACGTCGGTCGCCTGGGCCGAAAGCATGACCGCGATCAGGAGTTGAAATGAGCTCTCGTAGGCCAGTTCGGTCCGGGGGGCCGGGTTGGCCTCCTTCAACCGGGAGTAGAACTCGCGGATGGCAGCGGACTTCATAGTTCCATCGTCGGGCTTGTCACGAAACGGACTTTTGGTTCATATTGGCCGTCATTATCACCTTTTGCGTAGAACGGTGTCCGCTCCCCAGGATATTCCTCCCGCCCTTGGCCTAGACAGTCTGACCCAGATCGTCGAGGGGAACCCGGTCGCGACCATCGTCATCGACGCCCAGCACCGCGTCACCCACTGGAACCGGGCCATCGAGGTGCTCACGGGGCTCAGTGCCTCCGAGATGGTGGGCACCGACGGACAGTGGCGCGCGTTCTACGGCAGCGCACGACCGATACTGGCCGATTTCATCGTCAAGGGGGCGCTCGAGGATTCGGTCGATCACTTCTACCACGGCAAATTCCGTCGCTCGCCCTTGATCGAGGGCGCCTTCGAAGCTGAGGATTTCTTCCCCAGCATGGGCGAGTCGGGAAAATGGCTCTTCTTCACTGCGGCCCCCCTGCGGGATGCAGACGGTCGCATCGTCGGCGCCATCGAGACTCTGCAGGACGTCACCGATCGACATCTGGCCGTGGCGGCGGTGCGGGAAAGCGAGAGTGTCCTCGCCCAAATCGTGCTTGGCA
The DNA here is from genome assembly GCA_009469685.1 of Azonexaceae bacterium. Next base: position 13,581 of record SSTA01000062.1, read on the forward strand.
GTTCGGTGGCCACTTTCGTGATCGACCGGGACCATCGCATCACCCACTGGAATCGGGCCTGCGAGGCGATCACCGGCGTCGCGGCACGCGATGTGGTGGGGACCCGGGATCATTGGCGGCCCTTCTATCCCAGTCAGCGCCCCCTGATGGCAGACCTGGTGCTGGATCGGGCGAGCGAAGGGACGGTTCAGGAATTCTACCGGGGCAAGTACCGGGCCTCGGCCCTGCTCGAAGGGGCTTACGAGGCTGAGGATTTCTTTCCCAACTTCGGTGAGGGCGGCCGCTGGTTGTTCTTTACCGCGGCGCCTTTGCGCAACAGTCGGGGCGAAGTGGTCGGCGCGATCGAAACCCTCCAGGATTTCACCGAGCGGCGACGTACGGAAATCGCCCTAAGGGAAAGCGAAGAGCGTTATCGCATCCTGAGCGTCACCGACGCCCTCACCGGACTCTACAATTCCCGCCACTTCTACGAGCGACTTCACGACGAGGTCGAGCGCGCCCAGCGCTATGGGCGGCCGTTGTCCCTCATCGTCCTCGACGCCGACAATTTCAAGCAGGTGAACGACACCTATGGCCATCTCCAGGGAGATCAGGTCTTGCAGGTTCTGGCCGGGGTGATCAGCGACTGTCTGCGTCGCAGCGACAGCGCCTACCGCTACGGGGGCGAGGAGTTCGCCGTGGTCATGCCCGAGGCGCCCCTGGAGCCGGCCGCCCTGGTGGCCGAGCGCCTGCGGCGCAGTTTCGCCGATACGCCCATACGTCCTGCCGGTGGGGGCAATATCCGGTGCACTATCAGTGTCGGCGTGACGCAATGGGTGGCCGGGGAGAGCGTCGAAAGCCTCATCCGCCGCGCCGACGACGGCGCCTATCAGGCCAAGCGGCGCGGCAAGAATTGCGTCGTCACCATGGCGCCTTCCAAGTGACGGGTGCCGGAGCGCCGGGAGCTGCAGCCACGCCGTGAACCCTCAGCCGCAAGGCGGCAGGGGGTGCGGTTCCTGGACTATCCGGGAGTATTGTGGCCAATCGCCACGCCCGGACCAATCGGCGAGCGCGTCCCGCCCGATCCTCAGTGACCCGCAGCGGTTGCCGCTTGCGGCGGAAGGGTCGGCTTCCGTTGGGCGGCTCGGGCATCGTACCAGTTCTTGGCGGCGACCAGGCAGGCCAGGATGATGAAGGCGCCCGGCGGCAGGATGGCGACCAGAAAGCCCGGATAGTCCGCAGGCAGCACCTGGAGCCCATGGAGTCCGGGGATCACCGCGTCGATTCCGGAGAACAGAGTTCCCGATCCGATGAACTCCCGAATCGCGCCGAGCAGCGAGAGGGTCCACAGCATGCCCAAGCCCACGAAGGCGCCGTCGGCCAGCGACTGGAGCGGCCCGTTCTTGGCGGCGAAGGCTTCGATGCGGGCGAGCACGATGCAATTGGTGATGATGAGCGGAATGAAGATGCCGAGAATGTTGTACATCTCGTGCAGATAGGCGTTGATCGAAAGATCGACCACCGTTACCAGGGCGGCGGCGATCAGAATGAAAACCGGGATACGGATTTCGTAGGGGATCAGATTGCGCAAGAGTGCTACCGCGAGACCGGCCACCGACATGACCAGAATGGTGGCCAGGGAGAGCATGGCGCCATTGACGAAATTGGTCGTCACGGCGAGGAGCGGGCACAGGCCCAGCATCTGGACCAAGCTGGTGTTCTGACGCCAGACGCCGTTGGAGAAGATATCGCGGGTTTCGCTCCACGTAATCATCGGGTCGCTTCCTTTCTGGCAGAGGATTCCGGATTGGACGCAAATAGCCGGTCGCGGTTCGCATCGACGAAGAGGACAGCTTTCTTCACCGCCTTGACCACTGCGCGGGGGGTGACGGTGGCACCGGCGTTGGAATCGAAATGGCCGCCATCCTTTTTCACCCGCCATTCCCTTTCCGGGAGGCTCACGAAGGAGAGTCCGTTGAACTGGGTGATCCAGGGCCGTTCCTTGTTCTTGTCTTTGCGCGGATCGATGTAGTCGCCGAGGCCCGGGGTCTCCTTGTGCTGGGTCACCCGCACGCCGGCCAGTCTGCCATCCGCCTGCACTGCGACCAGGAGACGTATCCGCCCCGAGTAGCCGTCCGGCGCCACCGCCTCGAAGACGACGGCGGAAGGCTTGCCGCCCAGGCGGGCGCGGTAGAGGCTGGAGGGGTCCTCCAGTCCCAACTCCGAGGTCGGCGGAAGCTCCACGGAGTCGGCGAGAAGGTCGTTGTCGTAAAGACTGGAGGGGAGCACCTCGCGGATGCTGCGCATTTTTTCTTCCGCGGCCGATTCCCGGATGGTGGATGCGGTCAGGCCGTAGGCCCCGGCCAGGATGGCGGTGAAGATGATCACGAAGAGAAACAGGATGACCGACGTACGGGCGGCCATTCCGGTGGCGCTGGGCTCCTTGACGACGGACATCTTATTGGCCGTCCTTCATGCCGAAGATCGGCGGCTGGGTATAGAGATCGATCAGCGGAACGCAGAGGTTCATCAGAAGCACCGCGAACGCGACCCCGTCCGGATAGCCGCCAAAGACCCGGATGAGGTAGGCGAGCAATCCCGCCCCGGCCCCAAAGACGAGCTTGCCGCGGGGCGTCGTGGCGCTGCTCACCGGATCGGTCGCAATGAAGAAGGCACCGAGCATGGCGCTGCCCGAAAACAGGTGAAAGAGCGGGCTGGCGAATTGCGTCGGATGATAAAGCCAGAGTGCGCCGGAAATCGCCCCCAGGGCGCCGATGAAAGCCAGCGGGATCTGCCAGGTGATGACGCGCTGCTGCCACAACCACAGGCCGCCGACGAGGTAGGCGAGGGCGATCCACTCCCAGCCGCGACCCGCGAAGTGGCCGTATACCGTCTGGTCGGCGAGGAGGGAGGCGACATTGACATTGTCTTCGCTCAGCTTGAGCGCGGTCTTCAGGGCGTCCAGCGGCGTTGCGGCCGTGAGGGCGTCTACCCGAGGGAGAAAACCGAAGATGATTCCCGCCTGCTCGGCGAATCCCAGTTGCAGGCCCTGGTTGGGCCATTGGGACATCAGGGCGGGAAAGGAGACGATGCAGACGGCAAAGGCGACCATGGCGGGGTTGAAGGGATTCTGCCCGAGGCCGCCATAGAGGTGCTTGGCGATGACGATGGCGAACAGCACACCTACCGCGACCAGCCACCAGGGCGCGAGCGGCGGAAAAACCAGGGCCACCAGCCAGGCGGTCACGACGGCAGAACCGTCGGTCAGGAAAGGCGCCAGGGGCTTCCCCCGTATCCGCAGCATGACGGCCTCGCCGGCGAGGGCGACGGCGCTGGCGACACCCAGCTGAACCAGAATGGCCGGTCCGATCACCGACACGTAAACGGCGATGGCGGGAACCAGAGCGAGGAGGACCCGGGTCATCACCCGGGTGACGCTGGCTTCCTTCAGGGCATAGGGGGGTGAGGAAAAGTCCATGAATCTATTGATTATTCTCGTTTCCGCCGGTGTCTGAGCGGCGGGCATCGACGGAAGCGACCTGGGCCTCCTGGGTAGGGCTCAGGTTCTCGATATTGCGGGGCTGGGCGGCTTCTCGCTGCACCCGGGCACGCTCCATGGCGGCCTGGATGGTGGCCTTCTTGGCCGCCTCCGCTTGTGCAGCGGGGTCGAGGGCCGGAACGTCCGTTGCCGGGTTTTCGCCCGCGTCGGCCTGGGCAGCCGCTTCGGCGGCTTTCTTGGCGGCCTGGGCGGCAGCGGCCTTGGCCAGTTTTTCCGCCTTTTCCTGCTTTTCCCGTTCGTCCCGGAACTGCTTGAATTCGAAGCGGGCCTTGGCCGACTCGGCGGCATTCTTTTCCGCCTCCCGTGCCCAGATTTCGCTCTTGGCGAAGCGGAAATACTGCACCAGCGGGATGCGGCTCGGACAGACGAAGGAACAGCAGCCGCACTCGATGCAATCGAAGATGTTGTATTCCTGGGTCTTGCCGAAATTCTTGGCGCGCGAGAACCAGTACATCTCGAAGGGCTGCAGTTCGTGGGGGCAGGCCCGGGCGCACTCGCCGCAGCGGATGCAGGGCATTTCCGGCGGAGGGGGCGGGAAGAGGGCGGTGGAATGGGCGATCAGGCAGTTGGTGGCCTTGACCACCGGCACCTGGGCATCGGGAACCAGAAAGCCCATCATCGGGCCGCCCATGATGATGCCCTGAGTATCGGCCCGGGGACCCGTCAGGGCCAGCAATTCGGCGAAGGGGGTGCCGATCGCCACCTCGTAATTGCGGGGCCGTTCGACGTTGCCGGTGACGGTCACCACGCGGGAGACCACCGGTTCGCCGTAGGCGAGCGCACGCCAGGCGGTGTAGGCGGTGGCGACGTTGAAGCATTGGACGCCGAGATCGGTGGAGCGCTTGGCCGCCGGGACTTCCTTGCCGGTGAGGACGCGGATCAATTGCTTGGCGCCGCCCGCCGGGTAACGGGTGGGCACCGCCACCACTTCGAATCCCTCGCCCACCGCCTTGACCGCGGCGGCCATGGCGGCGACCGCCTCGGGCTTGTTGTCCTCGATGCCGATCAACACTCGCTTCGGCTGAAGCAGGTCGCGGAACAGGGCGGCGCCGCGCACGACGTCCTCGGCGCGTTCGCGCATCAGCAGGTCGTCGCAGGTGATGTAGGGCTCGCATTCGGCGCCATTGATCACCAGTTCCTCCATGGGAACCGTCTTCGACGCCGTGAGCTTGCCGTGGGTGGGGAATACCGCCCCCCCCAGGCCGACAACCCCCGCATCCCGCAAGGCTTCGCGTATGGCCTCCGGAGTAAGGGCGGAAATGTCGACGGGTTGGCGATCGATCCACGTGTCCAGCCCGTCGGGCTCGATGACCACGCAGGGCGCGGCCAGGCCCGAGGGATGGGGAACGACCTGGGGGCCGACGTGGACCACGGTTCCCGAAGTCGAGGCATGGACGGCGGCGGAAATCCAGCCATCGGCTTCGCCGATCTTCTGGCCCTTGAGGACCCGGTCTCCCGCCTGGACGATGGGCCGCGGCGTGCCGCCTATGCTCTGATGAAGCGGAATGGAGACGTGGCTGGGCAGCGGGGCCGCCGCGATCGGTTCGCCGACCGACTGTGTCTTCTGGGTGGGCGGCTTGACCCCGCCCTTGAACTTGAACAACGAGCGCATCAAGCGGCCTTGCGCGGCGTCGCCGCCTGGATTTCGTACACCGGATACTTCCACTTCCAGTTCTCGACGGTCTCGACCAGGGGCTTCATGGTGATGCATTCCACCGGGCAGGGTGGCAGGCACAGTTCACAGCCGGTGCACAGGGGCGCGACGATGGTGTGCATCTGCTTGGCGGCGCCGACAATGGCATCCACCGGGCAGGCCTGGATGCAGAGGGTGCAGCCGATGCAGGTGGCTTCGTCGATGAAGGCCACCGCCTTGGGTTTCTCCTCCGCGTCGAGCGGCTTGACCTCGCGGCCGAGCAGATCGGCAAGACGGCGCACGCCCTCCATGCCTCCCGGGGGACAGAGGTTGATTTCCGCCTCGCTCTTGGCGATGGCCTCCGCGTAGGGCCGACACCCGGGGTAGCCGCATTGACCGCACTGGGTCTGGGGCAGGATGCCGTCGATCTTGTCCACCAGAGGGTCCCCCTGGACCTTGAACTTGATCGAGGCGTATCCCAGGGCGAAACCCAGGATGACCGCCCCCAGGGCCATGACGGCGACGGCGGTGATCATTGATACTTGTCGAGGCCGGCGAAACCCATGAACGCCAGGCTCATCAGTCCGGCGGTCACCAGGGCGATGGCATTGCCGCGGAAATACCGCGGGACGTCGGCGCCCTCGATGCGCTCGCGTATGCCGGCGAACAGCACCAGCGCCAGGGAGAAGCCGAGGGAACTGCCGGCCCCGAAGAGGAGGGACTCGAAAAAGTCGTACTTGGCCCCGATCGCCAGCAGCGGGATGCCGAGGACCGCGCAGTTGGTGGTGATGAGCGGCAGGTAGATGCCGAGGACCTGGTGCAGGGCAGGGCTGGTCTTCTGGATCACCATCTCGGTGAGTTGCACGAAGGCGGCGATGGTGACGATGAAGGCCAGGGTGCGCAGATAGACCAGATCGTTGGGGATCAGCAGGTAGTTGTCGATGATCCAGCTCGCCCCGCTGCCCAGGGTGAGCACGAAGGTGGTGGCGGCGCCCATGCCGTAGGCGGTTTCCAGCTTCTTCGATACCCCCATGAAGGGGCACAGGCCCAGGATGCGCACCAGGACGACGTTATTGACGAGAATGGCGCCGACGAGAATGAAAAGGTAGTGGGTCATGGACGAGGAGACCAGTAACCCGCGATTATCCCGGTTTGCCAGCTCCGGGACAACCGCGCCAGGATTGCGGGATTAGGCTTTGGCGCCCTTTTTCATGACCTGGGCCAAAGTTTCGGCCACCTCGCCCACCAATTCCGGTCCGCGGTAGATGAAGCCGCTGTAGAACTGGACCAGGCTCGCGCCGGCGCGGACCTTCTCGGCGGCATCGGCGCCGCTCATGATGCCGCCGACGCCGATGATCGGCACTTCGCCCCGCAGGGCGCCGGAGAGTTGCCTGAGGACGTCGGTGGACTTGCGGAACACCGGGGCGCCGGAAAGCCCGCCGGCCTCTTCGGCGTTGGGCATCCCCTCGACGCCTGCGCGGGAGAGGGTGGTATTGGTGGCGATGACGCCGTCGATGCGGTGGCGGCGCAGGGCATCGGCAATCGCCGCGATCTGGGCGGTGTCCAGGTCCGGAGCGATCTTGAGGGCCATGGGCACGTAACGTCCGTGACGGTCGGCCAACTCCGCCTGGCGTGCCTTGAGCCGGGCAAGGAGATCGTCGAGGGCTTCGTCCTTCTGGAGTTCCCGCAGGTTCTTGGTATTGGGCGAGGAGATATTGACGGCGACGTAGCTGGCGGCGGAATAGACCTTCTCCAGGCCCAGGAGGTAGTCGTCTACGGCCCTTTCCATCGGGGTGGCGGCATTCTTGCCGATATTGATCCCCAGGATGCCGCCCCGTTTCGGGAATTCGGCGGCGCGGACGTTCTCCAGCAGGCGGTCGACGCCGGCATTGTTGAAACCCATGCGATTGACGATGCCCAGGGCGTCGGGAATGCGGAACAGGCGTGGCCGGGGGTTGCCGGGCTGGGGCAGCGGGGTGATGGTGCCGATTTCGATGAAGCCGAAGCCGAGGGCGGCAAGGCCGTCGATGTGGTCGCCGTTCTTGTCCAGACCGGCGGCGAGTCCCACCGGATTGGGGAAGCGCAGCCCCATGACGTCGACGGGACACGTTGCCACCGGCTTGGCCAGCAGTCCGGCCAGGCCCGTGGCGTTCAACAGGGAGACGCCGCCCATGCCGATGCCGTGGGCGGTTTCGGCGTCGAGGGCGAAGAAGAATTTGCGGATCAGGGAATAGAGCATGGCGAGCATTTTACTGCAATGCAGCAATGGCGGCGGAGGCGTGTCGTCGACCGGCAACACAAAGCGTAACAAGACGCCTCATGACCGCGGGGTCACTTCAAGGCTAAACTCCGCGCAACTCCTCATTCGGTCGGCCATGAATCCGAAGGCGTCCTCGATTTCCCGCACTCTGCCCCTCGTCCTCGCATTGGCGTTGCCGCCAGCCGCTCTGGCGCAGGGTCTCCGGGATCCCTTCGACACCGAGGCCGCTCTACCCCTCAGGCCCTCGCCGGCCCTCGCCGGGCGTGAGGCGGCGGAGCCCTGCGCCAAGACTCTGCCGGCAACGCCCCTGGGCATCGTCGACGTGGTAGACCTCACGCTCTGCAACAACACCTTGACGCGGGAAGCCTGGGCCAATGCCCGGGTGCAGGCCGCCAACCTGGGCGTGGCTCAAGCGGCCTGGCTGCCCAACCTGAGCGGGAGTGCCGGCGCTTCCCGGGTCTGGAGCGACGGCACGGGGACCCAGCAGCGCACGGCGGCGCTGACCTTGTCCTGGCTCGTCTATGATTTTGGCGCCCGGGCGGCGACCGTCGAAAATGCCCGCCAATTGCTGGCCGCCGCCGTCGCGACCCAGGACGCCACGGTGCAATCCTTGTTTCTTGCGGCCTTGCAGTCCTACTATGCCGTCCAGGCGGGCCGCGCATCGGTGGAGGCCTTGAAGGAAGCCGAGCGCGTGGCCAAGGAGAGTTTCGAAGCGGCGGACACCCGCTACAAGGTCGGCGTCGCCACCCCCGCCGACCGGCTGCAGGCCCAAACCGCCTGGTCTCAGGCTACCCTCAACCGGATTCGAGCCGAGGGCGATCTGAGGACCGCCTACGGCACCCTGGCCAACGGGATGGGCTTCGATGCCCAGCAGCCCTACGTCCTCGCCGACATCCCGGCCCTCACGCCCGACACGGCCTTCGAGCGGGACATGGCGGCCCTCATCGGCGAAGCCCGCCAGAGGCGCCCGGACCTGCGGGCGGTCGAAGCTCAGGTCGCCGCCGCCCGGGCCGGCGTCGACGCCGCCCGTGCCGCCGGGATGCCGACGGTGAGTCTGGGGGCGGGACCGACCTGGCAGGAACTCGGCGGCGTCAGTACCCACGGCGGTACCCTGGGGGTGTCGGTCAGCGTGCCGCTGTTTTCCGGCTTTGCCACGACGTATCGGGTAAGGGCCAACGAAGCCCAGGTGGACGCCAGGGAAGCGCAGCGCGAGCGCCTGGAGAAGCAGGTGGCCCTGGACGTCTGGAAGGCCTATCAGGGCCTGACGACCTCGGCCCAGACCCTGAAGACCACCGCCGACCTGGTGGCCAGCGCCGAGGCTTCGGCCCAGGTGGCCCTCGGTCGGTACAAGGCCGGCGTCGGAAGCATCCTCGATTTGCTGACGGCCCAGAGCGCCCTGGCGTCGGCGCGTCAGCAGCGCATCCAGGCCACCCTGGACTGGAATGTGAACCGGGCGACCCTGGCCCAGGCCATGGGCACTCTTGATTACGGCCTGCTGCAATCGGCAGGCGAAGGAAGACCGCGATGAAATTGACCTTGGGCCGGAGCCTCCTCGTTCTCCTCGTCGGTGCCGCCCTGGTCGGCGGCGGAGTCTGGTATTCCCGCGACAAGGCCGCCCAGGAGCCCGAGCAGCGCTACAAATTCCAGGAGATCGCCGTCGGCGAGGTGGTGCAGTCGGTGTCCGCCAACGGCACCCTCAATCCGCTGATCCTGGTCAACGTGGGTACCCAGGTTTCCGGCACCGTGCGCAAGCTCTACGTGGATTTCAACGACAAGGTGGAGCAAGGTCAGCCGCTCCTCGAACTCGACCAGTCGCTCCTCGAAGCCCAGGCGCGCGCGAGCGCGGCCAACGTGGCCAATATCTCGGCCTCCCTGGACCTGGCCAAGGCCAACGAGGCCCGCATGAAGGCGCTGCTCGAAAAGGAATACGTCTCCCGCCAGGAGTACGACCAGGCTTTGCAGACCCTCCGCTCGGCCCAGGCCCAGCTCGCCCAGGCCAAGGCGGCGGCCGACAAGGACCGGGTCAATCTCAATTACACGGTCATCACCTCGCCGGTGTCCGGCGTCGTCGTCGCCCGGCTGGTGGACCTGGGGCAGACGGTGGCGGCGAGCTTCCAGACCCCGACGCTGATCCAGATCGCCCGGGATCTTTCCAAAATGGCCATCGATACCAGCTTCGCCGAGGCCGACATCGGCAACATCAGGGAAGGCCAGAAGGTGCGCTTCACGGTCGATGCCTTCCCCAACCGCAATTTCCAGGGAGAAGTGAAGCAGATCCGCCTCAACCCCACCAATCAGCAGAACGTCGTGACCTACAACGTCCGCGTCTCGGTGGATAACCCCGAGCAGGTGCTGTTGCCGGGCATGACGGCCTACACCAATATCGCCGTGGCCAAGCGCAGCGA
>SSTA01000344.1 GCA_009469685.1 Azonexaceae bacterium
CAGCTTCATCACCGAGGCCGGATTCATCGCCTGGCGGGGGTTGTGGGAAACCAGGGTGAAGCGGGTGTCGACCGGGTGGACCACCACAGCCACGTGGGCCAGGGGAATCTGGGCAGCTTTGAGGGCTGCGACCACGGTTGGGGGCAGCCCCTCGGCGGAGGCTCCGACGGGAGCGCCGAGCAGGAGAGCGATCATGCCCGCGACACATCCCGTGCGGAGGGAGGAGGACCGGCATTGCGGCGTCGCGCCGGTGGAGATGGCGCAGGCGTCGCCCCGCATCGGGCGGTCTGAGAAAGCCGTGGGCGAGGGCGGGCAAGTCATTGTGGCGCAACTTCGCTGGAGTCGATAATGCGGGCATTCTACGGAAGGACCGCTGCCATGGACACCTCAGCCCTTTCCCGTGCAGCACGCCTGATTGCAGCGGCCGACGGCCTGCTCATCACCGCCGGTGCGGGCATGGGAGTCGATTCCGGCCTGCCTGACTTTCGCGGCCGGGAAGGTTTCTGGCGGGCTTATCCGGCGCTGGCTCGGGCAAGAATCGACTTCGAAGAGGCGGCCTCGCCTGCGACCTTTCGCCGTGACCCGCGCCTGGCCTGGGGATTTTACGGACACCGCCTGGCACTCTACCGGCGCACCGTGCCCCACCACGGTTTTGCGATCCTGCGCCGTTGGGCCGACCGCATGCCGTCGGGTGGATTTGTCTTCACCAGCAATGTGGATGGCCAGTTTGCCAAGGCCGACTTCGATGCCCAGAGCATCTGCGAAATTCACGGATCGATCCACCACCTGCAGTGCCTCGAGCCCTGCTGTGAAAGCATCTGGCCCGCAATAGATCTGGAACCGCAGGTGGATGAGGAGACTTGCCGCTGGTTGCCCGATCTGCCCCACTGTCCACGCTGTGGAGGGCTGGCACGGCCCAATATCCTGATGTTCGGCGACGGTGGCTGGATCGCCGACCGTACCCGGGGTCAGCAGGAGCGTCTGGAACGCTGGCGTCGGCAAGGGGGAATGCGGGTGGTGGTCGAATTGGGTGCCGGAATTTCGATTCCGACGGTGCGGTGGTTCGGCGAGACCCTGGGTGTTCCTCTGATTCGCATCAATCCCACCGAGCCCGATGTGTCGGGCGCCAGCAGTGTCGGTCTTGCCGCCACTGCCCTGGAAGCCCTTGCCGCCATAGACGGGCGGCTCTGACCGTCGCTTTGGCGCCAGGAAAGCCAATACGGTACAGATTCGCCTTTCCAGGGCTATCCCCACGGCGTAACATCTTATGCTTATTCCGAATAGGGTTATTTTATGCTGGCGCACTTGCGCAGCCGACTCTGGCTCCTGATTGCTGTCGCAGTCGTGCCCCTCGTCGTCTTCGCCCTTGTCAGTTACCGCGACCAGCGGGCGGCGGCGGTGGCCGGGGTGGAGGCCGGAATTCGCCAGTATGTACGAACAGCCCGGGTCGAGGAGAGTCGGGCTATAGACCACACCCGGGACATCCTGCGGATCATGGCGCGATCAGAGGATCTCCGCGACCTCGATCCTCTGGAATGTCAGGGAATTGCCCAGCGGCTGCTGGAAACCCAGACTGACTATCTCAATCTCGGCGCTGCGTTCCTGGACGGGACGGTCTTCTGCAGCGGAATAGCCGCTCCTGCCCCGGCGGTGGTGGGTGGCCGCCAATGGCTCCGCGAGGCCGTGTCGCGCAAGGAATTGAGTTTCGGCGGGTTGGTCGATGGCGGCGTCGCGGGTCAGCCTGCCCTGGCCTTCGGCTATCCTTTGCTGAACCCGGATGGACAGGTTCGCGCGGTGCTCTTCGCCAACCTGTCCTTTGTCTGGCTCGATCGAATTGCCCGCGCCGTCCAGCCCCCGCCGGGGTGGACCCTGCAGATCGCCGACCGCAAGGGAACCATCCTCGCCCGTTTCCCCGATGGGAACCGCTGGCTGGGAAAGCCGATGCCGGAAACCTTCCTGGCCGAACATCTGGCAACCGCTCCTCCCGAAGGGGTCATCGAATTGCCGGGGTGCAATGGGGAAGCCTGTTATTTCGGCATTGCTCCCCTAAGTTCTTCCCGGGACGAGCTGTACCTGGTGGTCGGTGCCTCCCGCAGCGTGGCGCTGGCTGACGCCGAGCAGCGCCTGCGGGTGCACCTCCTGTTGCTGGCGGCCATCGCCCTCGGTTCAGTCTTTCTCGCCCGCGGGCTCCTGCAACGCTCGTTCCTTGGCTGGGCGGAGCGGCTCTCCGATACGGCTCGACGTTTCGGCGGCGGCGATCAGGGCGCGCGCATCGACCATCCGAGCACGATCCTCGAACTCAAGGAGGTTGACGACACCTTTAATGCCATGGCCGACAGCGTGGTGAGTGCTGAGGCCGTCCTGCGCAAGGCCCAGGAGCGCTACGAGCGCATCGCCGCGACGGTGCCCGGCGTTCTCTACGAATACCTCGGCCAACCGGGCGGCGGGGGCCGCTTCACCTATTTCAGTCCGCGCTGCGAGGAAGTCTTCGAGTGCTCCGCCGAAGCCTTGGTCGGAGATCCGGATCTTTTCTGGAGCATGCTGCATCCGGACGACGTGCGCGGTCTGCGGCGCGAGGAGAGCGAAGCCAACCGCCTGGGACGGCCCTTCCAGGCCGAAGCCCGAATCGTTTCCCCCGGCGGGCGGATCCGCTGGATTCAGATGGCCGCCCGTCGTGGCGCCTATTTCGAAGGGGGGGGCGCTCTCTGGAGCGGCGTGATCCTTGACGTGACCGAACGCAAGACCGCCGAGGCTACCCTGCAGAAACTCTATCTGGCGGTCGAGCAGAGTCCGCTCAGCATTGTCATCACCGACGATCAAGCCAATATCGAGTACGTGAACGAAGCTTTCGAGCGCTCCTCCGGCTATACCGCCGCAATGGTCATGGGCCGCAACGCGCGGCTTCAGGCTTCCGGTGCTACTCC